>JAIOSM010000026.1 GCA_021107575.1 Desulfobacteraceae bacterium
GTTCTTCTGTGTTCTCAATCCGGATATTCGTTTAAATGCTGACCCATTCCCGGCCCTTCTCAACTGCTTCAGGGATGACAATGTTGGAGTGGCAGCCCCCCTTATTAAAGATGAGAATGGAAATGTAGCCGAAAATGCGCGCAAATTTCCGACCCCCTTCATCCTTTTAAAGAAGATGCTGCATCTGAAACAAACGTATGACTATGCTATTGGGCGTTATGTATTTTTACCGGACTGGGTCGGCGGCATGTTCATGCTGATTCCATGCAAAGTTTTCAAGGAAATCAGAGGGTTTGACGAGAAATATTTTCTTTATTATGAAGATGTCGATTTGTGTGCTCGCCTTAAGCTTTATGGATATAAAATAATACATTACCCTTTTGTGTCAGTGATTCATAAAGCGCGCTATGATAGTCATCATAATATTCGATATCTAATATGGCATATCTTTGGCATCATACGGTTTTTCACATCCAAAGCATATTTAAAAAGTGTTTTAAATAAATATCTGCATATAGAGAAATAAATCAGTCGGATAGACGAGACCTTCGCAAAACAGAAATTTTGGTTGAAATCTTCACTTTTTTAACTTTAAATTTCGGTTAAACAAAAAAAAATTAACAGGGCAGACAAAAATTACTATTCTTTTAAAGGTTTCAGCTTGAAAGGCCGGCATGCAATGAAATTGTTAATTGTTACCCAATATTTTTGGCCTGAAAATTTCCGAATCAATGATATGGTATTGGGTTTGAAGGAGAGGGGTCATGAAGTTAAGGTCCTGACAGGCTTACCCAATTATCCGGGAGGTCGATTTTTCACAGGGTACAAATTCTTTGGGCCATTATTTGAAAATTATGAAGATATCCCGGTCTTTAGGGTTCCGCTTATATCCCGCGGAAATGGAACTCGAATCCGGTTAGCGTTGAATTATTTATCCTTTGTTTTTATTTCCTGTATCTTAGGCCCCTTCCGCCGATTGGGCTCTGTTGACCTTATATTTATTTATGAACCATCTCCGATTACAGTATGTCTGCCTGCGCTTTTGTTAAAAAAACTCAAATCTGCTCCTGTAATGTTCTGGATGCAGGATCTTTGGCCGGAAAGCCTTTCAGCCACCGGTGCTGTTCGTTCGAAAAAAATTCTAAAAGTAGTAGACACTTTAGTCAGATTTATATATCGGGCATGTGATCTAATCCTTGTACAATCACGAGCGTTTGTTGAGTCAATAAAGCGTCAGGGTGGTGATCCAAACCGCATTTTATATTTTCCGAACAGCGCGGAAAAATTTTATCATCCGGTTATACTTGAAAAGGATGCCCCTGAACGTTCAGTAATGCCTGAAGGGTTCTGCGTAACATTTGCCGGGAATATCGGGGCTGCCCAGAATTTTGAGACGATTTTGGATGCTGCCGAAATATTGAAAGACCATACAGAAATAAATTGGGTTATTATCGGTGATGGTCGCATGTTCCCCTGGGTTAAATCACAAGTTATTAAACGAAATTTAATGAAAACAGTGTATCTGTTAGGCAGATATCCGGTAGAAGCTATGCCAAGGTTTTTCGCCTTGTCTGATGCTCTTTTAGTAACACTCAAAAAAGAGCTTATTTTTTCCCTTACAATTCCGTCAAAAATACAATCATATTTAGCTTGCGGCAAACCTGTTATCGCAGCTTTACATGGGGAGGGCGCAAAAGTGATTGAAGAGGCCGGGGCCGGTCTGACATGTCCTGCCGAAAATTCAAAAGCCCTGGCGGAGGCTGTATTGAAAATGTATAAGATGTCCGAAAAAGATCGGAAATATCTTGGGCAGAAGGGGAGTGAATACTTTAAAAAACATTTCGAGCGGGAAATGTTGTTAGATCGTTTGTGTGAATGGATGAATGAATCTTATACGAAGACGCGCAAGCGCAAATAAGATGAGGTATTTATGCGTATTCTGATTCTCGGAGGTGACGGAATGTTAGGCCACCAACTTTTAAAACAATTAAAAATGAACCACGATGTTCGGGTGACATTACGTCGGGATCTGGCTGTATATAAAAGATTCATGCTATTCAGCACGGGAAATACTTATGCCGGTATTGATGTTCGATCCCCCGGTAAACTTGCTGAGGCGTTAACCGATTTTCATCCTGATGCTGTGGTTAATGCTATTGGTATCGTTAAACAGTTGCCGGAAGCTAGCGCGAGCATTCCAAGTATTGAAATAAATGCGCTGTTTCCCCACCATCTCGCACTTTTATGTAAAGATATTAACGCCCGCATGATTCATTTGAGCACGGATTGCGTTTATTCCGGGAATAAAGGAAATTACAAGGAATCAGATAGATCTGATCCTGATGATTTGTATGGCCGAACCAAGTTTCTTGGTGAAGTAAATGAAAAGCATTGCCTGACATTGCGCACATCAATGATTGGACAAGAGCTTTCTCGCAAAAAAAATCTCCTTGAATGGTTCCTATCTCAAAATGAGACAGTACAGGGTTATAAAAAGGTTATTTTTTCAGGCTTTACCACGTTGGAATTAAGCCGGGTTATAGAAAATTTGATCTTAAATTATTCTGAAGCAAACGGAGTGTGTCATGTTTCGAGCGAACCGATCAGCAAGTTTGATCTGTTATCGCTGATTAAAAAAGGATTAGACCTACCCATTGAAATCGTTCCGGATGAATCTTTTATTTGTGATCGAAGTCTTGATTCCACTAAATTTCGACAGGAATTTGATTATCATCCTCCGAGCTGGGAAGAAATGATTGATGAGTTATGTAAAGATATAGGAGACC
>JAIOSM010000002.1 GCA_021107575.1 Desulfobacteraceae bacterium
AAAAAGATTCCCTCCAGTTTAATGGTGTTGGTTCCGCCCCTAAGAGCAAATCAGGAATATCTATTACTTCATCAAGCCAGATTAATAGTATTATGAAAGCAAAGGCTATTTTTTCATAAACGATCACACGTTTTGCGACTGAATTTTTTCCAGGTATGTTCATATGATTCTCCCTGCATTTTTCAGCACAATATAATTATTATTGTGGAATCGACCTCCATTCAAGATCCATGTATGTTTGTATTCTGGATTCAAAAGGTAACGTCAAATTTCACAAAGATCTAAAAACCTCACCCGAGGCACTCAAACAAGCAATTAAACCATATCTTGAAGGTCTTGTTATTGCTGTTGAATGCATGTTCTCTTGGTATTGGATAGCAGATTTTTGTAAAGATAACAATATTAAATTTATTCTGGGTCATGTTTTGCACATGAAAGCAATCCATGGAGGAAATGATGTGGTCAAGTAAAAACGGACATTTTCCTTAAGCAGCTTTTTCTATTTTTCATAATTTTTCATATTCTTTTGGACTGATATTATCCAAATAAGAATGGCGTCTTTTATTATTATAAAAGAAAACAACCCTTTAACATGGAAAATTTTTTACCTGCTTAACTACTGCCATAGCTCGAAAGTCAACTGGGGCTAATATTAACACTTTTAACAATGATACTAAGAAAAAATGCAGCATGACTGCACAATGTATCATTAAAGAAAAAGGGGAAAGAACCCATGTGTCTTGATTAGAGTGGCAACACCCGTAAAATTCAATCCGGTCTCCGACGAGCAAATTTTGGGACCCATTCTCGACCGGATTGAATTTTACTAGTTGCTGAAGCAAAAACATAATTAACAAGTTTAAGATCCTGCGCCTCACCTGACCCTGAAAACAACTGGATGGTCACAGTATCATCGTGGTTAAGCCTGTCTCTTGAAAAGGGCAGCATGAGGTCACCAAATTTATTCTAGGGCGTTTGCCTTTATCAGTATACGGTAAACCTTCAGTATCAAAACTGAGTAAGAGACCCTCAATATGGGTTTGTAGCAGGTATTACAACTACTTCTTTTGAATTTAAGTCAGGGACTTTTGCATTGTTAATGTTTTAAAAAAGGAAAAATAATATTTTCCTAAAAAAATTTTATTGCCTCTTGACAAGACGACGGCTCATATGGGTTGTCTTTCCTGGAGCATTCGCTTGTTATTTTTTGTTTTTTAAAAAATGTTCAAGCGGTGGAAGGAAAGATAACTAGGCACTGCATGGGTTATGTCAAAGTATCAAATCAAATCATGTCATGTATTGTTCCAAAATTCGACTTATGACAAATATTCAAAATAGGCATGTTTGAGATAGATACTATCTTTTTTCAAGAATATTCAAGATTTTATCACACATTATTTTTGCTCTGTTTTTGATATTTTCGGCTATTAATAATGTTTCTTTTTTGTATGTGGCATCTTTGATATCAGTCATATTGATCATAACATTTTTGTATGCTCCCCAGATTCCCATCTCAAGAGCTCTAACGCCAACTTCAACATCGGATTTCGATGCAATATTTACATGTTGAGCTGCCTGCTCAAATGCATCCCACGCTTTATCTGCCGTTTGCATGGTTGATAAGGGGATTTTAATTGCTTTTTTCAACCCTTGCTGCATTTGTTCAGTTCTATATTTTTCTTCTTCTTTAGTTGCTTTGGGAAGTGAAAGCGCTTTGACAAAATCATTAAAAGCCTCAGTGTCTGCATCTATCATAGAGATCAGAGCATTGGATGCATCATGTAAAGCAGGTATGATTTCTCTCATTTTTGAATCAATTTTTTCAAATTTTCTTACACCAAGAGTAAGTTTTGCAACCATTGAGCCAAGACCTGCTCCAAGGGCAGCAATCGCTGCTGCAACAGAGCCACCGCCCGGGGCAGAACTTCTTGATGCAACCTCTTCGATAAATCCTCTTAAAGTAAGGTTTGCCAATGGTTCATTTTTATCTTGACCCACAATATATTCAATTATTTTTTCCTTTGGATTAAATGGTGCAACAGAATTAAGCCCTAGTCTTTGAATTGCAAGTCTGATTTTCTGGTCCTGGTCAATTATAAAAAGGTTTTCTTTTTCAATATAGTAGTCTGCTGCAAGAAGCATTGCTTCAAGGGGTACAAGACCCACCATTTCAGAACCTGTTACAGCCACATTAAGCTTTGCCGCTTCTTTTTTTACTTCTTCAAAAAGAATATGGGGCGGGGTAACAAGATAGTTGTTCAAATTAACTGTGACCTGGGCAAGATTGTATTCATCAACATACCATCCCATGCCTTTCACCTCTTTGAGTTTGCCATGTTTATCCTCACCTCTTCCCGCTTCCCGGAGGTTGAGTGCTATTCTGTGCGCCTGGTTTGGAGTTGAAAGAAGATTTACATTATAGGCAATAAGAAAAAACCTTGCTCCTGTAGCGGTTGCTCCCCATTCAGGGAGAAACTGAGCAGGACCGAAATCAGGTTTCCATTCTTTTGTTATAATTCTTTCTTTTATTGCCTCGTACTGACCCTCTCTTATCTGGGGAAGTTTTTTTCTGTAAGCAATGTTTGATGATTCTTCATAAAGATATATTGGAATGCCGATTTCTTTTGCAGCACGTACTCCAAATTTTTTGGAAATCTCTACACATTCTTCCATTGTAACATTGGCAACCGGGATAAAAGGACAGACATCCATTGCACCCATTCTATGGTGTTCACCTTTATGTTTTGACATGTCAATCAGCTCTCTTGCAATTTTTGCGGAGTTTAAAGCACCTTCAATAACAGCTTTGGGAGAGCCCACAAAGGTAACAACAGTTCTGTTAGTGGATTTGCCTGGGTCAACATCAAGCAAGCTGCAGCCCTTTGTGTTTTTTATGGAATCTGCAATCGCTTTAATTGTTTCTTTATTTCGGCCTTCTGAAAAATTGGGTACGCATTCTACTATTTTTTCCATGATTATATATCCTCTTTGACGAGTATCAAATATTTTTTTGTTGCATTCTATCATAGGGTCATGTAGTTGTATATACATATATTCTTTTATCCGGCAAGTCCCAATCTCAGGCTATCCAAGTAGGACTGCTTTCTTGAAAATAGTGAACAAAGGATGTGTAAAATCGACAAGAAAAGAATATTTGTAAAAAAATGATTGACTCTCAGTCAGTTAGTGCTATATTAACATAGTTCACAATATTTTTTTAATTTTTTAATAAAGGTAAGGCAGATGCAGAGAGTTACAAAACCGCCTGATGAAAGAAAGGAAGAAATTATCCTGGCGTCCCAGGCACTGTTTATTGAAAAAGGATATATTGAAACCAAAGTCAGCGATATTGTCAGGAAAATCAATGTTTCCCAGGGGACATTTTATTATTATTTCAAGTCCAAGGAAGAGGTTGTAGATGAGATCGTGGATCTTTATATCAAGGATTTGGTGGAGAAGACCCTGCTGATAATAAAAAATAAAAAAATAACTGCTCTGAAAAAACTTGAAATGATGTCAGACAGCCAGTTAGAGATTAATCTTAAAAAAAATAAGAATATCCATGGCATCAAAGGTGTTGATATCCATGAAAAAGTGATTGCAAAACTCGTAAAAAAATATGTTCCCCTGCAAGTTGAAGTCTTTAAACAGGGACAGGAAGAGGGGACTTTTAAGGCTAAAAAGAATATTCATGAATTAACGGAATTTTTTGTGATCGCGGCAAACATTTTGTTTGATCCCGGGATATTCCAATGGAAAGATATGGAAAAGCAAAAGCGGTTAACATTTATTATAACTTTTATGGAAGAGTGCTATAAAGTACCAAAAGGATCTTTTGACTTTTACCGGCGACTGATGAATCCTGTCCGGTAGTTATTGCAGTTAAATCAAAAAATAATAAAGCCAGTTTAATTTTTTTAACTGAATTAATAAACAACAAAATTGACTGATAGTCAGTCATAAAAGGAGATATATTATGGAACAAAACAACCCAATAATCCCAAAAGGTATCAATGATATAATACGTTTTGGAACTGCGTTTTCATTTTTCTTTTTCCCGGTTTTTTTTATTGTTGCAAATCTGCTTCACCCGAACCTGATGGAACCTGGTAGCCTGACAAACAGCCAGGACTGGATCATCCGGTTTCGAGGTCACCCTATGCTTCACTTTGCACATTTTCTTGAATTTATGAGTGCTCCATTATTAATTATTATTGCAACACATTATTATGGGCGGACTCAAAACACTTCACCCTGGTTAGGTTTTATCGGATATATCTTTGCAGTCTGGGGCGCTTTAATGCTCATTGGCAGCAAGAGTGCTTTTTGTTTCACAATCAGTGCGTTTGATACGTTGCCAGATGAAAGCCTCAATATGATCATACCAGCATTGGATGCCTTACTTGCCAAAGAAGGACTGCTGTGTATTTTAGCATCTCTCCCGCTCCTTCCTTTGGGTTTTTTGCTTATCGGAATCGCTGTTCATCGATCAAAGATAGTTTCACGCTTTGAAAGTGTCCTTATTCTTTTAGGGTGTGTCTTGCTGTTGAATCCCGAAATTGAAATAGTAAATTTAACAGCCTCGATAATTCTGCTGGTTCCTTTTTTTATGTATTCGATAAAGCTGTTAAAGGGTAAGGGCGTATGGAATAAACAGTTAAAGGAGGTTTGATATGATAGACACTCAAACATGGTGGGGAATCATTCGGGCATATGGCAGCGATATTTTCCCTTTGCAAATCATTACCGTATTAATTGCAGCCCTCATTACCTGGCTCATCATAAAAAGACCCGGGCAACTGACAAATTTTTTTACTAAAATATACTTCACATTTTGCTTTGCATGGATCGGAATTGTTTTTTTTCTCATGCATGCCCAGCTTTTTCCGGGAATACAGGAATATGTCCAGGCAGGATTATTTATTACCTTGTCCTCTTTATTCGTGCTCGATATATTTAGGAAAAAAATAGGCTTTAGATGGCCTGAAAATGGATGGCATCAAATGGTAATGTTTTTTTTAATTGTTGCTGTTTTTGCATATCCCCTGGTTGGAATGGCTGCAGGTCACTATTTCCCCGGGATGATCATTGTGGGGACGCATCCCTGTCCGACAGCAGCTTTTGCTCTTGTCTTGCTGGCAGCGGCACTGCCTGGGACAAATAAACTTTTATATGTTTTGCTCTTGATATGGGCAGTTCCGTTTCCAATTTTTATCCAGATTCCAAAATTTGGCGTTTATGAGGATACAATAATGTTGATATGTGGGCTTTTTGCTTTGATTATGTTGTTGAGATCAGGCTTTACAATTAAAAAAAAATGTTGAAAAAGCAGGATAGATGTTTTCAGTGATTTTAACATTAATTATGTAAATATTCATATTCTATAAGATCATGGGTTGATTCATGCGATTTTATATAGGATAACTGTAATGGTAATTAATTATTAACAGGATGAAAATAATGCATGTAATAGAACAAATAGGGACAATACATTCACCTCACTCCAATATTAAAGATATGCCCATTCAACCCAAAGGAGCAACAGGCGTTGAAGGGTATGCTCTGGTTAATGAGGAATATGTTAATGGATTACAAGATCTTGAAGGTTTCAGTCATATTTATCTTTTATATAGTTTCCATGAGGCTGAAAGAACTGAACTTATTGTAACACCTTTTATGGACACACAGACAAGAGGTGTATTTTCTACACGATCCCCTTTACGGCCAAATCACATTGGTTTATCAATAGTTAGGCTTAAAGGGGTCCAGGGGAATAAAGTTATTGTCGAAGGTGTTGATATCCTTGATGGGACACCATTGCTGGATATAAAGCCATATATAGAAAAGTTTGATGGGGTAAAGGAAAGTTCTTCCGGCTGGATGCAGGCAAGTGGCGATGAAGTCAGCAAAAGACGTTCTGATAATCGATTTGGATAGTGCCGGTAATATCAGCAGTATAACTTTTTTTGGCACTTTACTTGACAAAGAGCATTTGTCTATCCTAAGTTAGAAAGAACTAACAGGCTACAAGGAGGCTGCATGATCAGAATAGAAATTTCTCTTTTTCTTAAAAATGAACCCGGAGAACTGGCAAAATTAACTGAACTTTTAGCCGGCGCCGGCATTAATATTGATGCAATTACTATTCAGGATGCATCTGCCTATGTCCAGAGCCTTTTTGAGGCCCGGGGAAAATCTTTGAAAAGGTTTGCATCTCCGGCTAATTACAGTTCCATGAGGCAAGACTCTGCAGAGTTTGCACTGATTCGGCTTATAGTTGACAATGCAGAAAAAGCTATAGATCTGTTAAAGGTTAATGACTATCTGTTTGACTCAAAGGAAGTTGTTACAATTGATATTACAAATAAACCCGGGGAATTTACAAAAATTACTAAAAAATTTGGTGAAAAACAGATTAACATTAATTATGTGTATGGTTCTGTGTCAGACTCAGACGGTAAATGCCTGTTTGTATTCTGCCCTGAGGATATAAAGTCAGCAGCAGAGATTTTTAAAGATGGTTATTGATAAATATGTTATTAAGGATGGTCAGACAGTTTACTGATTATACCTTCCAACCACCCTTGATTATATAGCTTGCAAAGAACATATTTCTTAGAATTCAATAGCAAGCTGTGCAAAGAACTCATCCTGACTGTCATCTGCGGTGCCTCCAGGTGACCGCTCATATTCACTTTTTCTATACTCCAAAGACAGGTTGCAGGCAAAACTTTTTTTTGTGAAAAGCGTATAAGTTGCTCCCATGCTGTACCTGTATGCCAGATGTTCATCCTGATCTCCGCTTTGATCGTCATTAAAGCCTTCATATCTTACAGCAGCAATAAGAGGGTCTATTATTTGATAACCCAGAGAAGCAAACCATGCTGATTCATTATATTCTTTATTATCTGTAAAATGTTTTTCTCTGTTAAGGGCAGTGATGTATTCTCCGTCAATGATAAATTTAGCAATTTCATAGTGCGCAGATAGACCGGCAGTAGTGTTTCGTTCATCATCACCGGTTTCTGAGTTGAAATATGTTGCCAGCGTTAAATTTTCAATGGGTGATATTGTAAAATTTAAAATATATGATTTTACTTTGTCATCTGCTGTGTATCCTGGAGTATTATCCCGTGCAAAACCGTAACCTGCACCGGAAGCTGTATCCATCAGAACTTCTCCTTTATAAACTGTAGCTGAAACATCAATCCCCAGAGGCTCAAAGGTTGCTCCAACAGTGGCTCCGGTTTTTGATATTTCATACAATTCACAAGTAATGGGATCATTGATCAACTGGCTTTCAAATAATCCAAAAGGTTGAGCCCGTTTACCACCAACAAAATATACAGGGAACCCCTCTTTCTGGATGGTGAAAAAGGCTTCGTCCCAGAATATTGTTGGATCAGAATCAAGTGCCTCACCTTTTAAAAGAAAATTTGCAGTTACATAATCGTGGAGGATTGCTTCAAGACCAAGTTCCACAGTACCAACATCAAGATCAGACGAAGAACTGTTGCTTGTATTGTCAGAAATATCATTATCATCTGTATAACTGTAATCAAGTTCTATTGCGCCGAATATGGTGATTCTATCTGAAATTTTTCCCAGAATCTCAGAGCTTGATTGAGATTTTTCCTCCAACTCTTTTATCCGTTGTTCAAGTTCAGCATTGGATGCTGCCAAAACCGGCTGTAAACCGATTGTAACAAGAAACATAAAACTTGCAATACCAAATAACATTTTTTTCATCATTCTTTCTCCTCATACATTTTGAGTAATTATTATTGTTCTTTTTTGAACAAATAAAAAAAGCCCGGATTACCTTTCTTCTTTTTGGTTATCCGGGCTCTTGGTTCTAAATTGACTTCTGGCCTCTATTTATCTGAATTTATACTTTTTTTTGTGTGAAAATAAGAGTGTCAGGTGAATTCCATTTCTAATTTTGAAAGTTCAATGATTATTTCTCTTTTGCATCGGGAGCACCTTATAATAATGTCATTCCCACTCCTTTTTGCTAATAATTTTCCACAACAGCAGCGCATATCAAGACTTGAAACCTCTGGGCTTTTAGGAGGCTTCCTATTCTGTAGTCGCATTTTCATATTTGACTTTCTTGCCCCTTTGTTCTTGTAATGCACATATAATAAAGTTTGTTACGGCTAACTTTTAGGAAGAGACTATATAGGCTCTAATTGGTCTTGTCAAGGGAAAAGTTAGGGAGAGCTTATTTTGTTATAAAATTGGTTAATCTTCAGCCGGCTCAATATCACAATAGGAGCAGGTATCAATTTTTTTGAGAAAAGTTTTAAATTTTGTAAAGGTTTGATTATTCATGGCATGTTCCATTCTGCATGCTGTTCGGTCTGCTGTTTTTTCATCTACTTTTAGAATTCGATGGAAAAAATCTTTTAAAAAAATATGGCGGAGTTCTATTTGCCTGGCAATTTTTCTGCCTTCAGGGGTTAAGGTGACATATCCATAGGGCTCATAGTTGACAAGTTCACTTTTTGCAAGTTTTTTTAACATCCCTGTAACTGACCCTCTTTTAATGTCTAATTTTTCAGCAATATCCTTAGAGCGAGCAACTGTATTTGTTCTCTGTAGCGCAAGAATAGTTTCAAGGTAATCTTCTAAGCTTTCAGACAGCAAGTTTTTTTTATTCTTTTTTTTGACCTTTTTTTTATCCATGGCAGTCCTCCCTTATTAATGCTCATAATATGTTTATCCTTTAAGAGATAGTAAGTCAAATATTTATTTTAAAGTTTTTTCTAATTTTTTCTTGACAGCAATAGAAGTTAGGCGTATATAACTTTTCATTGAGCAATAAACTTAATTAATCCATCAAAACAAGGAGAGGTTATGAAAAAGATGAATTTAAGACAAATGCAGGTTGACCAGACAGGTACTATTACTTTTGTTAAAGCAGATGGAGAACTTGGCAGGCGGATCAGGGATATGGGACTCATCCCTGGCAAAGAGATAAAGGTTCAGGGCAGGGCACCGCTGAAAGATCCGGTTTCTTTGAGGATTATGGGGTTTACTTTAACTCTTCGTAATAATGAAGCAGATCATATTGAAGTGGAGGTTAAATAAAATGAGTGCAGCAATTGTATTGGCAGGAAATCCTAATTCAGGTAAAACAACGCTTTTTAATGAATTAACAGGGGCGCGGCAGCATGTGGGGAATTATCCAGGCGTCACAGTTGAAAAAAAACAAGGGACATGCCCCACTGAATCCGGAAAGCTGACTATCGTTGACCTTCCGGGTACATATTCGTTAACA
Organism: Desulfobacteraceae bacterium; assembly: GCA_021107575.1. Lineage (GTDB taxonomy): Bacteria > Desulfobacterota > Desulfobacteria > Desulfobacterales > Desulfobacteraceae > JAIOSM01. The sequence goes on from JAIOSM010000002.1 coordinate 9,284, forward strand.
GCCTATTCCTTAGAGGAAGTTGTGGCAAGGGATTTTCTGGTTGATGAAAATCCATCCATGGTTGTTGATATAGTTGATGCATCCAATTTAGAGAGAAATCTTTATCTTACTGTCCAGTTTATGGAAATGGGCCTTCCGGTTACCATTGCATTAAATATGATGGATGTAGCGGATAAGCGGAGGATTAAGATTGATATTGAAAAATTATCAAAATTATTGGATGTTCCTGTTGTTCCGACAATTGCCAGAAAAGGTAAGGGGAAAAAAGAATTGCTTACCACCATTTCCTCACATGTAGAAAATAAGATTAAGCCTTTAAATATTTCTTACGGGCGTGACATTGATACTGCTCTTGATAAAATGGAAGAGATGATTGAGCTCTCGGGGTTTTTGACAGCTAAGTACAGGGCAAGATGGGTTGCTATAAAATATTTTGAAAATGACAGCCAGATAACTGAGCTTGGCAAGAAAGCAGATCAAAAGATCGCTTCAGATCTGGAAAGAGTAGTTGAAAAAGTTACTGATCATCTGTCTGCCACCCTTGATACCCACCCGGAAGGAATGATTGCAGATCACAGGTACGGGTTTATTAACTCTATTCTGAAACAGGGTGTGATCAGTTATGCCCAGGATAGAAACAGACAGCAAATATCAGACAAAATTGACAGAGTAGTAACAAATCAGTTTTTAGGGCCTATTATCATGGTAGCAATTATTATGGGATTATACAAATTTACTTTTTCATATAGTGAAATACCCATTGGATGGTTTGAAAGTTTTTTTGGATGGATGGGTGGTGTCGCGGATAGTGCTCTGTCTGACGGACTTTTAAAATCTCTTGTTATTTCCGGGATAATTGATGGAGTAGGGGGCGTGCTAGGGTTTGTACCACTTATCATGTTCATGTTTTTGGGGATTGCTTTTCTTGAAGATTCGGGATATCTGGCACGAATGGCTTTTATGCTGGATAGGGTATTCAGAATGTTCGGGCTGCATGGCAGTTCTGTCATTGCATTTATTGTGTCCGGTGGTATTGCAGGCGGCTGTGCAGTCCCGGGGGTTATGGCAGCAAGAACTTTAAAATCTCCTAAAGAACGCCTTGCAACGCTTTTAACTGTTCCATTTATGAATTGCGGTGCTAAGCTTCCGGTATTTGCATTGCTGGTAGCTGCATTTTTTTCAGAAAATGAAGCTACTGTGATGCTGCTGATTACTTTGATCTCCTGGGTTGGCGCATTACTTGTGGCAAGACTTCTCAGATCTACTATCATAAAAGGAGAAGCAACGCCATTTGTCATGGAACTCCCTCCATACAGACTACCGACAATTAAAGGTATTTTGATTCATACTTGGGAAAGAACCTGGCAATACATACAAAAAGCAGGCACTGTTATTTTAGGAGTCTCTATTATTCTCTGGGCCATGATGACATTTCCGGGCCTTGATCAGACTAAGATTCAGGAATTTGAAAACCAGCGTTCAGTCATTACCTCCGGCGTATCATCTCAGATTTTGGATGAGCTTGAAACTATTCAAGGAGATCAATTGTCTGCAAATGCTTTGACTGTAAAGGAAAGTCTTACTCAGGTCGACTTTGATGAAGCCCATGCCGGATTGAAAAATTCCATTGCAGGTCGTATCGGTTCTTCCCTTGAAGGGATTACTAAGTTTGCTGGATTTGACTGGAGAACAAATATTGCTCTTGTGGGCGGGTTTGCAGCAAAAGAGGTGGTGGTATCAACTCTTGGTACTGCCTATTCCATGGGTGAAGTAGATCCGGAAGAGATCACATCACTTTCTGATAAGCTGAAAGCGGCAGATGGCTGGGGGCCATTGACTGCGTTCAGCCTTATCTTGTTCACTATTTTTTATGCTCCTTGTTTTGTTACTGTAGTCTGTATTGCAAAGGAAGCAGGATCATGGAAATGGGCTGGCTTTTCTGTTGTATTTAATACCGCACTTGCTTTTGGAGTGTCTGTACTTTTTTACCAGATCGGGTCTATTGTTCTATGAAAGATCTATGAGGATAAATTATGGATTCAATTATTGTTGGAATTATCGTAATTGCTGCAGTGGGTTTCAGCGTGAGAAACTTTGTTAAAATTTATAAAGGAGAAGGAAGTTGCAGTTGCAGAGAAGGCTGCACTACCTGTTCTTCTAAGGGAGCTTGTAAGCCTGATTTTTCCATTGTAAATAAAAAATAGTGACGAATAAAATGTATAGTTTTTTTAAAGCTGTTCAGGGGTAAAAGCTACAGCTTGATCAATTGAAGTTAAGTTGCAAAAAAGCATAACTAATCTATCAATCCCAAAAGCAATGCCTGCTGTTTCAGGCATGCTTGAAAGATCAGTTAAGAATTTTTCAGGCATGGGCAGATCCTTTTTGCCCATGCCTTTTCGTAAAATACGCTCAGATTCAAATCTCTGTCTTTGTTCTTTTTGATCAATAAGTTCTGAGAATCCATTGGCAAGTTCGATACCGGCTATATAGAGTTCAAACCTTTCTGCAAAATCAGGGTTATTTGTTTTTAATTTTGCAAGGGAACCAAGGGATGCAGGATAATCATAAAGAAAAACAGGTTGGTTTATTCCTAAATTTGGTTCAATTTCAAAACTCATGATCTCTTCGAATTTTTCATCTGTACAGGCTTCTTCCATGGTTGTATCAGAGAATTGTGAAAAAGAATCTTTAACAGAAAGTTTTATAAAATTTTTATTTAAATCAATTGATTTACCCTGATAATTCAGTGTCAGGCTGTTTTCCATTTTGTCAGCAATATGCCTGATGAGATTCTGGCAGGTAGTCATCAGGTCAATATAGGTTTCATCCTTTGCATACCATTCAAGCATTGTCAGCTCAGGAAGGTGTTTTTCACCTCTTTCTTTTTTCCTGAAAACTTTACAGATTTGAAATATTTTATCATGTCCCTGGTTGACAAGTCTTTTCATACATAGTTCCGGGGAGGCCTGTAGAAACCATCCTTCTGTTTCAAAGGAATCAATATGGGCTTCCGGGATAATTGCAGGTAATCTTAGGGGCGTTTCTACTTCAAGGAAATTGTTCTCTTGAAAAAAAGTGCGGACTGCATTGATAATAAGCGCTCTTTTTTTAAGGGCTTTCACAATGCTTCTATCTTATTTTTCTTTAATTTTATAGATATCTTTTGGTCTGTCCTGAAGAAAAATATTATCATATTTTTCAGTATCAGCTTTGTCAAATATATCATATCCTGCCTCAATACATTCATCACAGGCCTGGTGCGGGATATGTATCGCAAGAATATGTTGACCCGGAGTTGCTTTTGAGTTTATTTCAAGAGTGCCGCCGCAATCTCTGCAAACTCTTATCTTTTCATTCTGTCTTTCATAAAGATTGTCTGTGTCATAATAAATTTCTCTAGTTTTTTGTTGAATCTCGCCATGTTTTCCAGCTTTTTCTCTAAGCTCTTCTCTGTTTTGAAAGCTTTTATTTATTTGTTCTGAAGTTGATTTGATTTTATCGGTAATCAGTTGCGATTGCCTTAATTTTTCAGGGTTAAAATCAGGTTCAATAACTCCTGAATAATCAAGTCCTGCCATTGCAAGGATTATTCCAAGATTCACGTAGGGAAGTGCTCCTTCAATTGAGTAACCTCCTTCAAGCACAGCAATATCGGGTTTTAACATGGTTGTAAGATCAGCATATCCCTGAGCTGAAAAATTCATGTTTGTCAGCGGGTCAGTATAGTGATTGTCCTGCCCTGCTGAGTTGACAATAATATCCGGTTTAAAGTCTTCAATGGCAGGCATCACAGTATTTTCCATAAGGTAGAGATAACCTTCAGCCGATGTGCCGGGAGGAAGAGGGATGTTTAAATTTGTCCCAATGGCATTGGGCCCACCAAGTTCGTTTGGGAAACCCGATCCAGGATACATGGTTCTGCCATCCTGATGCATTGATATAAAAAGGACATTTGGATCATGCCAGAAAATATTGTTTGTTCCATCACCATGGTGGCAGTCTGTATCTACAATCGCAACTCTTTTGATTCCGTATTCTGATCGTATATATTCCACCATGATAGCTTCCATGTTTATGTGGCAAAAGCCTCTGCCGCCATGAGTTATACGCATGGAATGATGCCCGGGCGGGCGGACAAGTGCAAAGCCTGTCTCAATCTTTTTTTCCATTACAGCTTTGGCAATTGATACAGCGCCTCCGGCACTTATCAGGTGTGATTCAGTTGTTACAGTTTTCTCGTCAGGTACACAAAAATGGGTACGTCTGATATCATCTTTAGTTACAATATCAGGTTTGAATTCTATAATGCCTTCAATATCAAAAATGCCCTCTTCAGCAACCTGATCCTGAGTATATAAAAGGCGTTCTTCTCTTTCCGGATGTATGGGATCAATCGCCCAGTCAAATGCCGGGAAAAAAACAAGGCCGGTTTTATTTTTTGCTTTAAGCATTATGTATCCTTAATTGTTTAGTCCGGTTGTTTCAAATTTCATTTTTTCATATCCATGGGCAAGCCCCGGCTTGATTTGGATTTTCATTCTAAATATTTTACCTTTTGGGGAAAAGTTACGGACAATATTAAATTCCTGAAATTCAATGACCTCTACTTCCTCAAGTTCATCTTCACTGGCACCCAAGGAAAGCGCTTTCTCTTTTAAAATTGTATATGCAGTCTCCATAGCGTCATCTTCAGTATATGACTTTGAAATTGGTTCAGCATAATCTTCTTCATGAATTGTGGCAATCCCCTGCTCAGTGTCAGCAATGAGGGATACTTCGCATGTTGTTCTGGCAAGAGCTGCTCCAATGGCGTTTGCAACAGAGGATAACGGGACAGCCCTGGTTTCAATGCCTGATATTTCTTTAATCTGGTGAGCAAAATATTTTGCAGGTCCACCAAGTAAAAGAATTCTTTCAGGTTTAATTTTATAGCCTTCCATGAATTCATGCACAGTGTACACAGGCTTTTTATTAATGCGCTCCACCATTTTCATGGACTGGTCTACAATTATCTTGCATGTGGTTTTAAGAATTTGGTTAGCTGCATTATCCCGAGAAATATTAAGCTGGTCTGCGATTTGAGCAATGCCCCTTCCAGCAAGTTCTTTGTCACCAGAGTCCATTATCCCGAGATATACAATGGCATCAGTTGGTGTGGGATCAGAGCCGCCAAAGGCCATGGCAGATCCTCTTCTTTCAGGTCCGATTACAAGATTTCCATCCTGAACTTTTACAAAACTGTCACCACCGATACCTTTGGAATATGTTTTTAAAGAGCGAATCAGGCTCTTGTATATGCCCCTCCTCATCCCCACTGGTTCAAGAATCGGGGTTTTATTTACAAGGATTGCAATATCCGTTGTTGTACCTCCAATGTCCAGAACAAGTGTATCTTTGTTTTCTTCGGCATGGGGGATTGCACCAACAATGCTTGCAGCAGGGCCTGAAAGGACTGTCTGGGCAGGGAATTCAATAGAAGCATCAAGGCTCATTGTTCCACCGTCTGCCTTAAGAACTTGAATTGGTGCAGTTATGCCTTTTTTATCAAGCGATTCTTTTACAGCCGTAAAAAATTCTTTATGCATACTGTAAACAGCTGCATTTAAATGGGCTGTTGAAATTCTTCTGGGAAAATTGAGATTTCCCGAAACATTATGACCCATGAATATTTTCTTAAAATGTTTGCTTAGTATTCGTTTTATTAAAATTTCATGGGAGGGGTTTCTCACGGAAAATTTTCCCACAACAGCTACATATTCAATCCCGGCTTTTTTAAGTTTTTCTGCAACGTCTTCAATTTCTCTCTCATTTATTTTTTGAGTTTCTCGCCCTCTATGATCAATAGCACCTTTTACTATATAATAGTGTTCATCAGTTCCGAAGAATTCAGGATTAATACCCGGACCACTTGAGACAATAACACCTACAGGATTGACATTCTGTTGAATTACAGCATTTGTTGTAAGGGTCGTAGATAAAATTATTTTTTCAATTTTTTCAGGAGCAATATTTATGAGAAGTTCTGTTATCCCCGTAAGAACTGTGTTGAATAGGTCAGAAGGGTCAGTTGGAACTTTTACTCTTTTTATAAAGCCTTTGCCACTTAAAAGCACAACATCAGTATGTGTGCCACCCACGTCAAGTCCAATAATCATACTATTTTTCCGATAATATTTACTAAAGTAAAATTTATTAAAAAGTTTAAATGTATTCTGCATTGCAGTCCTATTAATTCCTGTCAGAAAATGATAATGATGTCAATCAGATTTTTTATTTATTGGCAACAAAAAAATCTTTTATTAATCCTTCCCTTTTTAGTCGTTGCCCATATGCTGCGGCACTTGATTTGTTTTTAAATTCAGAAATCCGTACAAGAAACCATGTTTTGTTTTCACCCTCAACTTTTGCATATCTTGCAGTGAGCCCTGTTTTCTTTAATTTGTTTGTATAATTTTTAGCATGGGGCAGGCTCAAGAATGCGGCAACCTGTATAGTGTATGGCAGCTCAGGGGCAGGGGCTTTTACAATTGTCTGTTCAGGTTCAATGGTTGCGGGTTGGTCTTTAAACAGCGTTGGAAGAGTAGTAAACAATAAAATTATAAGCAAAATCAAGGTAACAAAAACCAAAGAATATTTAATAAAGGTTTTTGTTTTTTTATGTTTTGCTGGTAAATAAAATAAGTTTTTTAATGTGGACAGTATCAAACTGATGAAACCAAAAATATTACCACTGATTTTTTTTGTAAGATTTATTATGTCGGGTCTGTTGGATGATGCCTTAGCAAAAGATAGTTCTGAAGGCATGCCCTCTTCATCTTCATGCTCCCTTATAAGGTTTTGGATTTCTATGCGTTTCCCACTCTCTTTTTTAAGGTAAATCAAAGCTTTTTCGTAAACTTTTTGAGCTGTGAAGTCAGTTCTCTCAAGTTGAACAAAAACATTGGTCAATAAAGGCAGTATCTTTGGATTAGTGTAGTGATTTTCAGCAATGAGAGTAAGAATATCATGATCCATTGTATTAAAATCAAGATTTTTTGCATGGAAAAGTCTTTTCAGCCATAATAATGCCATATGTTCATCGTTAGGGGCAATTTTTAAAAAGAGTGTGGCAGCTTTTTCAAAAGTGGTA
>JAIOSM010000354.1 GCA_021107575.1 Desulfobacteraceae bacterium
AGGTATCACTTTCAAATCCAAGTTTAGTTAAATCAATACTAAGTGCACTCTGATCAAGAATACGAAGAACAACTCCTTCACCATAAAGAGTGGGAAGAGTAGACACCCGGAAATCAACAGTTTTTTTCTTTCGAAAACGCATCTTAATTCTGCCATCCTGGGGGACTCTTCGTTCAGCAATATCAAGTTGTGCAAGTATTTTTAACCTTGAGGTTACAGCACTTTTAATGGCAGGCGGAAGGTTCATTGATTTATAAAGGCTGCCATCTATTCTATACCTTACCTGAAAAGATTTTTCATAGGGCTCAATATGGATATCACTTACACCATCTTTTACGGCTTTTGAAAGAATACCATTAACAAGTTTAATAATTGGGGCTGTTTCAGCACCAAATTCTTCTTCATCAATATCAACCTCATGACTTACCTCAACATTCTCTTCTGCCTCAGATACCAGAGAGCCAAAATCTTCAATATTTGTTACTTCTTCCTCTTCTTCCTCTTCTTCAAATTGGATTAACTCTTTATATTCTTCATCGCTTATTTTATAAAAATCCCTACATGCCTGAATAATATCATTCTCAGACGAAACGCACACCCTGATACTTTGCCCTATATCTGACTCAAGGCTCTCCACAGCTTCTGTATCTGTGGGTTCAGACATTGCAATAACAATAGTTAATTCATCGCCCTTCCCTTCTGTTGAAACAGGGAAAGCCATATACTTTTTTGCAATATCATAGGTAACCGTTTTAAGGATATCAGGATGAGGTTTAATATCAGAATATTTTAGAGCATCAAAATTATATAATCTGGAAAGTACGTTTGTGATTGTGTCAGGATCAATGAAACCCCTTGCAAGTAAAATTGAGCTGAGTCTTTCCTGAGTTTTCTGCTGTATCTTTTTTGACTCATCAAGCTGAATGCTTGTGATCTGTCCTTCTTTAGAAAGGATTGCTCCTATCCTGATCTTCCCTTGCCCACTCTGATCTTTTATTGTAGCGCCTAATTTAGAAGATTTACCAGGAGAGCGTTTACGTGCAGGTCTCCGATTTTTTTTTGCTCCCTTCCCTACCATTTTTTAAACATCTCCGATACTATTCAAAATTTTAAAAATCTTCTTTACGCCTGCAAGAATAACAAGTCCGCCTAACAAATAAAATGAAAATTCTATTACTAAAGTTGCATTTGCAAAATAATCAATTGCAGTCACTTTAGGCATTACATAAGGAATTTTCAAAAAAACACCGATTCCTACAGCTATCAATACAACACCATAAGCAATCTGAAACTGATTTTTATTCATTTAATCTTCTTGCCTTTCAAGCAGGTCTAATTTTCCTTCAAAATAAGCTTTTTTCATTTCAAATTCATCAAACAACTCTTCAAGGTCTTCGTATAAACTGTCAATCTTGTTTTGGTTTTCAACAATTTCAACAGACAAATCACCTATTTTATGCCCGTGCAGTTCTTTTGTTGCAAGCACAATATCATTATTAAGTTTATCCAAACTTTTTTCCAATTCATTTATCAAACTCTCAACACTATCGATTTTTCTCTGAATTGGTTTTACTGCTCTTGAGCGTTCAGCAATAATTTGTGAACGCTTTTGTCTCATCTCCCGCCGTGAAATCCTATCGGTAATAATGTTTTTTACTTCAAAATCATCCTGCTCTTCCTTCCAACCATCTTTCTCAAGAAATTCAGGATAACTGCCTTCAAATACATACACCTTATCATTATTAAAAACAATAAGCCTGTTTGCAAGTGTATTTAAAAACATTTCATTATGCGTAATTAAAACAACTGCGCCTTCAAAATTATCAAGAGCAATTAAAAAAGAATCCGATGTTTCCATATCAAGGTGATTATCAGGTTCATCAAGCATTAAAAGATTTAAAGGAGTGACAAGCAACTTGCCAATCATTGTTCTGCTTTTTTCACCACCGGAAAGCACTGATATCTTTTTTAAGGCTTTATCACCATCAAACATCATTGCCCCGCAGATATTTCTGACAACATGTTTCTCTAAATTAGGATATACGTTTTGGACCTCTTGTTCAACAGTAAAGTTGTTATTAAGTGAATTAATATTTGTCTGTTCAAAATATCCCATCTTAATGTTTGGATTATATATAAGATTTCCTGAGTTAAACTTCAATTTTTCTGCCAAAAGCTTAAGTAATGTTGTTTTTCCTTTACCGTTTTTACCGATTATCGCAATTCTGTCATTTGGACGAATTATTATGGAAAGATCATCAATTAATAATTTGTTATTGCTGTTGTTATCATAACTAAAAGTAATATTTTCAGCTCGTAAAACCTGTTTCCCTTTAAATGGAAAATCATTAAATGAAAAATCCAGAGATTCAATTTTTTGCAGCTTCTCTCTTGACTTGGATTTGTTAAGTGTTTTTACCCGGGATTGGACTAAATTTGCAAGCCTTGCCTTTGCTCTAAACCTGTTAATAAAGGTTTGAATCTCTTTTTCCCTTTTTTCTTCATTCAGCCTTGTTTTTTCATAGACCTCTTCATCTTGAATAAGCTTGTTATAATATTTATCAGTAACACCCTTTACCTTTCTTATCTTTGCCCTGTGAACGCCGGCAACATGGGTAACTACTTTATCCATAAAGCTTCTATCATGGGTCACAAGCAGAAGCTCTCTTTGCCAGGAGGAAAGAAAAGCTATCAGCCATCTAATAGAAGTTATATCAAGGTAATTTGTTGGTTCATCAAGTATAAGAAGGTCCGATTCTGATACAAGGACTTTTGCAAGATTAAGCCTTATCTGATATCCACCTGAAAATTCTAAAGGAGACCTCTGCATATCATCTTGCAAAAATCCAAGTCCAGCAAGAATTTTTTCAGCTTTCCAATAATGGTCTTTTTCATGCTTTAACAGTCCAAGGCTACATTCATCCAGCACACTCTTTTCAGAAAAGTTTAACTTTTGGGAGAGATAACCTATTTTATAATCATTCGGTATCTGGATTTTGCCGGTATCCACGTCTTCAGCGCCGATAATAATTTTAAGTAAAGTCGATTTACCGTGCCCGTTTCTTCCCACAAACCCAATCTTTTCATTGGAATTAATTTGGAATCCGGTTTCTTCAAACAGAATATTATTTCCGTAACTCTTTGTAATAGATTCTATATTTATCATAATGAGTTATTATTATTGAACTTTATTCATTCTTTAAAACAAAATTAAAAAAGGATAATATTACCACTCATATACTAATTAATAAAGAATAAAAATTTTTCTTGACTTCGATTCTTATTATATTTTACTTTTAAGAATTAATTAATGCCATTAAATAATTATGAGGAGAAAATGAAATATATTTACGAGTTTAATCAAAAAAATACAGAAGGCAATGCAAGTCAAAAAAATCTTTTAGGTGGTAAGGGAGCTAACCTTGCAGAAATGGCAAAGCTCGGGCTTCCGGTTCCGGCTGGATTCACAATTTCAACCGAGTGCTGTAACAACTATTTAAAAACTGTAGGTGCTTTTCCTGAAGAATTATATAGCCAGATTGACTCTGCCATGGCAAACATGGAAAAAGAGATGGGAAGAAAATTTGGAGATAAAGATAATCCTCTTTTAATATCATGCAGATCAGGCGCCAGACAATCAATGCCGGGAATGATGGAGACCGTACTTAATATCGGTATCAGCTCAGGCACAATCCCAGGGCTTATAGAACAAACAGGGAATGAATGGTTTGTTTATGATGCTTATCGAAGACTTATCATGATGTATTCAGACGTTGTAATGGAAAAAGCCGAAGACATCACACCTGAAGATGGTATGGGTATAAGACTAAATCTTGAAATGATTCTGAATGATCTTAAAAATGATAAAGGTTATGAAAACGACACAGACATTGAAACACAAGAAATGAAAAGCCTTTGTGAAAAATTCAAAAAAAAGATAAAAGCAACTTTTAATGTTGAATTTCCTGATAATCCGCAAGACCAGCTCATAGGTTCAATTGGAGCTGTTTTCAAAAGCTGGAACGGTAAAAGAGCTGTTTCATATAGAAGAATTGAGCATCTTCCTGATGCCTGGGGCACAGCAGTTAATGTCCAAAGTATGGTATTCGGCAACATGGGCAATAATTCTGCAACAGGCGTTGCATTTACAAGAGATCCTGCAACAGGTGATAATAAATTCTATGGCGAATGGCTTATTAATGCCCAGGGAGAAGATGTTGTAGCCGGAATACGCACACCAAATCCACTTAATAATGATACAAAAAATAATCAGAATGATCATCTCCCATCCCTTGAGGAAACCATGCCTGATATTTATAAAGAGCTTGCTGATATCAGAACAAAACTCGAAAACCATTATAAAGATATGCAGGATATTGAATTTACAATCCAGGACAGGAAACTTTACATGTTGCAATGCAGATCAGGCAAAAGAACTGCAACGGCTGCCCTTAATATCGCCATGGATATGTTTGGTGAGAATATGATAGATGAAAAGACCATGGTAACAAGGGTTGATCCAAAACATTTAGACGACATTCTTCACCCTGTGGTAGATCCCAACGCAGAGCAAGATGCTGTAAAACTTGCCGAAGGTCTTCCAGCCGGCCCTGGTGGAGCATATGGACAAATTGTTTTTACGTCTGATGATGCTGTTAAATGGGCAAGAACAAAAAAAATTATCCTGATCCGAGATGAAACCAACCCTGAAGACATTGAGGGGATGCGGGCTGCATCCGGACTTCTTACTGCCAGAGGCGGAATGACAAGCCATGCAGCTTTAGTGGCAAGGGGATGGGGAAAATGCTGCATAGTTGGTGCAGGAGCATTAAAAATAAACTATGAGAAAAAGGAACTAACCAATGGAACAAAGAGTTATAAAGAAGGCGACTTTATTACATTAAACGGGACCAAAGGCATTGCCTATGAAGGCAAACTTAATATGCTCAAACCAACAGAAAATATAAAATTCCAACAATTTATGGAAATTGCTGATAAATATCGGGAGATGGGTGTCAGAACAAACGCAGAGACACCGGATGATGCTGCACTCGCCCTGAAATTTGGAGCAGAAGGAATTGGCCTTTTCAGAACAGAACATATGTTTTACGGATCTGATTCAGATCGACCTCTTTTCCTTCTTAGAAAAATGATTCTAAGCAAATCAAAATTAGAAAGAAAAGACTCTTTAAATGAACTTTTCCCTTTTGTTAAAAAAGAAATACAATCAACCTTAAAAATTATGGGCGCATACCCTGTTACATTCCGGCTTCTTGATCCACCTCTCCATGAGTTTGTACCGCAATCAGAAAAAAACCAGAAAAAAATGGCAACGGCACTTAATGTAGACATAGAAGAAATCATTCAGCGAAGTGAAGCTTTAAAAGAAACAAATCCAATGATCGGTCACAGAGGAGTAAGACTTGGAATAACATTCCCGGAAATAACTGAGATGCAGATAAGAGCAGTGTTTGAAGCAAGTGCTGAGTTAATCAAACAAAAACAAAGTCCTTTCCCTGAAATAATGATTCCTGTTACCTGCAACGAAAAAGAACTTAAGTTTACAAAAAATATTACAGACAGAGTTTACAAAGAAGTTATCAAAAAATTTAATATTGTTTCCATTGATTATAAATTCGGCACCATGATTGAAATACCAAGAGCAGCAGTAATCTCTGATAAAATGGCAAAATACGCAGAATTTTTCTCATTTGGCACCAATGATCTGACCCAGATGACCTTTGGATTCAGCCGGGATGATATTGGATCTTTTATGAATGAGTATATTGAAAATGCAATTCTTGATGCAGACCCCTTTGAAACCCTTGATATCGAAGCTGTTGGTGAACTTATAAAAGCTTCAGTTAAGCTGGGAAGAAACACACGACCAGATATAAAACTCGGCATATGCGGTGAACATGGCGGTGATCCTGCATCAATTGAATTTTGTTACAGAGAAGGACTGACATATGTAAGTTGTTCGCCATACAGAGTCCCAATTGCAAGATTAGCTGCAGCCCAGGCTGCCATTAAATATGGTAGCAGGAATCTAAGATAAATATGGTGCCGAAGGGGAGATTCGAACTCCCACAAGCAGATGCTCACTTGTCCCTGAAACAAGCGTGTCTACCAATTCCACCACTTCGGCACA
>JAIOSM010000180.1 GCA_021107575.1 Desulfobacteraceae bacterium
CGCAGCTCATTGCTTCAAGAAGTGCTTTGGGGTGGCCTTCATAATAGGACGGTAAAATGAAAATTCTTGAATGGTTGAGGATAGAGGGTAAGTAAAAATTTTGAATTTTTCCTTTAAAGGTAACATCCAGTACGTAATGATTCGCTATTTCTTTAATTTTTTTATCGTAGCAACATCCACCCACCATTAATAATGAGACATTTTTATTTCTTGTTTTTAAGAGATTAATTGCTTTTAATAGATTGCTCAGGTTTTTTTGATTATCTGCTCTACCTATAAAAATGAGATCATACTTTTTTTTTATTTCAGAATTTGGCTTAAATATATCAGTTACCACATAGTTAGGGATTATCTTTATTTTCGCTGGTTCAATATCATATTGTTGTATTATGACATCACGCTGCCATGAAGAAGTAACAATTCCGATATCAGCGAAAATAAATGCTTTTTTCTCTAACTGAATGGCATCATTGATTACTTTTTGGTTGTTTGATTGATTTTTAATAAAATAACTATATAAATATCCACAACGAATTATTAATTTTTTATTGAAATATTTTTTGATCCAAATAGGGATTTCTGATCCCGGGATTTGATTCGTTTTTATTATATCTGATTTGTATATTTGTGGTGAATATTTTAATAACAAATGTGATATGGTCCACTTTGGACTATTATGCCATGTTGTAGATAAAACATTTATTCCCTTAAGATCTTTTGCAAATGATTTATCTCTTTTTCCACCATATGTAATAAAATTTATTTCTTTTAATTCTTTATTCAATCGGTAATATAATTCCAATTCTCGTTTGAGATTGCCAATTTCTTCCCATGTTTTTAAACTTACACCAGCTGTAAAGAATAAAGTTAGTGATGTATTTGAAATATCTATTTTTTATATCCTCCTTTTTATTTTCGAAGTTGAAATATCATCAAGACCATATGGGCTGAAAAAGTTGTTAAAAAATTAGTCGATAATGATCTTAATTTAAAAATCAATGGATTTTTCCCATTATAATCATATAATTTTTGTAAAACTGGTTTGATAATTAAAACCTCATCTTTAAAACCTTTTATTCCATCAAAAGGTTTGATATATTCTAATATAAAACCATATTTTTCAAACTCAATCCTGACTGATTTGACATTCAATGCAAATTGATAAAAATTTTTAGGATCACAATTATTATTTTCATATTTTTCATACAATCCAAGCTTTGCTTTAAATTTACGCAATGGAGATATATAAGGAAACGTTACAAATACATAACCTTTTTTTTGAATAACGCGTTTCATTTCTTTTAAAATATCCTCATAGCCTTCGTAGTAATGTTCAATTACACCTAATGACCAATAGGCATCAAAAAAATCATCATCAAACTTCAGATCTCGAACATCTCCTAATACAACATTCAATTCTGGGAAATATTTGTTTATTTTACTTGTGGTCTTTTTTGCAGAATCAACACCAAATGCGGAGTAACCGTTATGATGTAGGCAATAAACATTGCCACCCATTCCACATCCACCTTCTAAGATCACACCTTCTTTCAGAAAATTTTGTGTATTTTTTAAAATGAATTGATTATTCTTGCTTCTTTCGATCCGCGATCTAAAATCATCTATGTTCCAATGAGCATCCCAGAAGTCAGGAGATGATTTTTGTTCTATGTATACTAAGCGATTATTTGATTTATCATAGTATTGTGGCATATTTAAGCCTCTTTAAAACCGCCAATCTGGATTTATTGTGATAGATTTATTCCTTTTTTCCCCGAATTTTTAGATTGCTTAGTGGATTTCTATATCTTTTTCACATATTTTATTTACTTGAGCAACTAATATTTCTGCTACTACCTTATTGCCTTTAACATTGAAATGACCTGATGCACCACCATTAAGATGATTAAAAAATAAATCTCCCGCTTTTGGCGACTCAGCTTTTAAAAAAGGCGTTAAATCAACATAAGCAATACCCTTAGATTCAAGACCTGTAATCACATCTGCTTTGAATTCTTCATTGTAATCCTTCCTTACAGTACAATTGAACCCAATTTCAACTAAGAAGCCATGGGGAACTATGACAACAACATGCTTAATACCTCGCTCATAGCAAAAATTGTCTATCATTTTCAATGCAAGAATTGTAACAGTTACCTGTTTTTCGTAATCTATCCATAGATCCTGCTCTTCCTTATTTGCAATTCTACCATAATACACGCGTCCATAGAGAAACTGATACATCCCAACTTTGACAATTGAAATAAATATAAGTGTTCTTAGTTATTGTTATTGTGATGAAACAAACAAAACTAAGAATATATAAGATAATACCAAACGACAATATATGCTTTCCTATTGGAACGATATTAGCTGTTGAAAAACTGTATGATGCCCAAACAGGAAGGCCGCATATAGGATTTGGTTTAGTAGTTTCGAAGGATAACTACATGCCGATAATGAGATATCCAGTTAGAGGATCAAAACCAGATAAAACAACAATTGAAGAAACAATTGATAATCTAGCTCGCTGGAATGTAAAAAACATTACATTGGTTTGGGATCGTGGTTTTGTTAGTAAACTAAACATAAATTATGCAAGAGATCAAGAATTCCATATTCTTTCTGCCGGGCTACGTAGCTCTAATGAGGTTGTAGATTGGATGACCAAATATAATGACTCTGAAATCGAAAAACGAGAAAATATATTTGGAATGTCTAGGAAAAACGGTGTCTACTGTATAGAAGATGTTGGAAATCTATATAGACATGAATGTAAAATTGTTACAATGTTGAACCCAGAAAAGAGAAATCATTCAAGAGTTCAAAGAGATTTACTCCTGCAAAACCTGGAATCTGAAACTTCAAAACAAAAGATTGCCAAATTGAAGACGAATTTGAAACCAATCGTAATACCGGCACGGGGCAGAAGAGGTTATCAAATCATTGAAAGTGAGGAAGAACTTGCCAGGA
>JAIOSM010000108.1 GCA_021107575.1 Desulfobacteraceae bacterium
AATTAACTTAAACACAGCCATGGAAGTAGAAAATGGTTTTGTAAGCGAAGCAAGATCGAAAATAGAGTTCTTTTTCATTACAGCGCCAGAAAAGATATCTGAAACTCCAAAGCATTTAAAATATCTAATTTCATCTTCAACTGATACAAGCAGGACAGCACCGGGGAAAATACCTTCTTTTACTCCTTTTGCCATCATCTGCGAAACAGGTTTCATCTATTATTTCCCTTGTTCCTTATTTCCCATGATTTCCATTCTTCATGATATTCCAGGCAGTTCCTTCCAAATTCCATTCCACACTTGATTTGCCAGTGTCCATTTTCACCTCAACCCCCAATGGTAACGAAAGGTTTACCCTGCCATGACCCGACTCAATCCCAGCAAGAATCGGCAACTGATACTCATCAAAAGTTTCTTTAATGATTTCCTGAACCATTCCCATATTCTCACAATCCTTGAACGAGCCAGCAACAACGCCCTTTATTCCTTTAAAACACCCTGCCATCTTCATCTGGGTCAGCATACGATCAATCTTATAGGGAGACTCTCCTGTATCTTCGATAAAAAGCACACAATCTTTAAACTCAGGCTGATACCTTGTCCCTACAAGGTGATTCAATGTTGCAAGGTTACCGCCCAAAAGTCTTCCTTTACAAAATCCCTTGCTTAAAATAACAGGAGCCTTCACTCTTAGACCACTGGTTGCTGTAGAACCAATTGTCAATAATTCATATAAAGAATCCTTGGTTTTTTGTTCTGTTTTTACAAGAGAAGTAATATTCGGACCATGGATAACTTTCATCAAAGGAAATTTTGTTAAGTTCATCAAAAGAGCAGTAATATCACTAAATCCAATAAATACTTTAGAACTTTTCCCGATAAGCTCCCAGTCAAGAATATCTAATATTCTTATGGCACCAAAGCCTCCTCTTGCGCACATTATTGCTTTTACATTTTTATCAACAAAAAAATTAGTAACAACCTCTGCCCTTAAAGCATCATTGCCTGCCAGATATCTTTTTGTTTGATAAATATCTTTCGGCACAGATGGGTTGAATCCCATTTCTCTTAGCACATCAAGTCCTTTTTCAAACAGCTTATTATCAAAAGAACCTGAAGGAGCGCATATCCCTATTGTATCACCATGTTTAAGCATTTTATCCTTTTTTTTATCAAAAAAAATTTATGAATTCTCTTGATCCTGTATCTCCGCAAAAGTATTTCAAAATTATTGTCTTATATCAATAAAAAAGCAAATATATCTTAAATCCAGCCTCTTCCAAAATATCGATAAATCTTTAAACACTCATGGTTTGCCATATTTCTTTGTTGACACTTTTCTTGAAAAATGCTAATTATTTTCTGTTTTAGATAGTAAAATTCCCTGACAAACCGGAGCGTAGCGCAGCCTGGTAGCGCACTTGCATGGGGTGCAAGGGGTCGGAGGTTCAAATCCTCTCGCTCCGACCAAAATATTGAAAGGAATTAGAATTGTTCTGATTCCTTTTTTTTGTATCTTGACTTTCCATAATAAATTCAATACACATTATTAATATAAATAACTTTTTAATACCAACTTTAACAATGGATGGCTTTTATACTTAAATCAATTGATAATTCTGCCTTGAAAATTAGAGCAATGATCAAAATCTTTTATAAAACTATCTAACAAATACTTTGAAATAAAAGAGGTAATGGATTAATGAAATCAGACAAGTTAATACTGGTCATTTTTTTTGTGATTCTCGTTATATCTCCTAATTCAGCAGCTGCTTCCGATATGGGGCATCATATCAATTTAGGTGAACTCCTGCCCCTCTGGAGTTGTATTCCCTTTGCATGCATGCTGCTTTCTATCGCATTTCTTCCTTTGTTTGCAGATCATCTATGGCATAACAACTTTGGCAAAATTTCTTTTTTCTGGGCTGCATCCATGGCTTTACCTTTTTTGTATATTTATAAAGGAGAAGCGGCGTACCAGATTTTGCACATTATTCTGGCAGATTATGTCCCATTTATAATACTTTTATGGGCTCTTTATACAATTTCCGGCGGCATTCTCCTTAAAGGCTCCCTTAGAGGGACACCCGTTGTTAATACTATAATGATCCTTATAGGTACAATACTTGCCTCGTGGATGGGTACTACCGGAGCTGCAATGTTAATGATCCGTCCATTTTTAAGGGCAAACAGTTATAGAAAAAACAGAACCTTTATGGTGGTATTTTTTATTTTTCTGGTTGCAAATATTGGCGGCTCACTGACGCCCCTTGGTGATCCTCCTCTTTTCTTAGGATTTTTACATGGAGTATCATTCTTCTGGACATTAAAAATACTCCCCCATATGCTTTTAAGCATCGGCATAGTTATAGTTATTTATTTTTTGACTGATACTTACTTTTATAAAAAAGAAAACCCTAAACTGCCTGATGATGAAGTCAAAGAACCTTTGAAACTTGTGGGAATTTATAATTTTATTTTTCTTGGCGGTGTGATCGCTGCTGTACTTGCAAGTGGGATTCTTGATTTAGGCACAATCAATACATTTGGTGTCCACAGAGCAATTCAGGATTGGGGTCGGGACTTGTTCCTCGTTCTAATGGGCATACTCTCATTAGTAGCAACGCCCCGGCCATTGCGAGAAGAAAATGAGTTCTCATGGTTCCCAATTGTTGAAGTTGCATACCTCTTTATTGGCATATTCATAACAATGATTCCATGTCTTCTGCTTCTTAAGGCAGGTTCAAAGGGAAGCTTTGCATTTTTAATTGAAGCTGTAAAAGAACCTTACCATTATTTCTGGATCACCGGACTGCTTTCTGCTTTTCTTGACAATGCGCCCACATATCTGACTTTCTTTAACACAGCGCTTGGAAGCTTTTATGCCGGTATAACCGAGGCAAATGCTGTCCCGCTTCTCATGACAGAAAACGCCATATATCTAAAAGCTATTTCTACAGGCGCTGTCTTTTTCGGAGCGTGCAGTTATATAGGGAATGCACCAAACTTCATGGTAAAATCAATTGCTGAAGAAACCGGTACACCAATGCCAAGCTTTTTCGGATATATATTAAAATATTCTTTGGTTGTATTGATTCCAACTTTTATAATTGTAACCCTGATTTTCTTTTAATATAATGCTTTTATATAAAGCTAAAACTTTATAGGAATAAGGAAAAAAATGAAAATCGATTTTGAAAATTTAAATATTGCCTTTATTTGTGGAAATTTAATCTGCAAAGCAATGATACAAATACTGCTTGGTGAAAATTTTCAAAAATATAATATTAAAATTTTAGGAGTCTTAGATTCAGACAATACTGAAGGCCTACAATGTGCAAAGGATAGAGGTATATTTACCACTAATAATTTAAAAGATATTCTCACCTTAAAAGATCTTAATTTAATAATCAAGCTTTCAAAAAAAGATGGGTTAGCTGAAATAATAGAGAAATCAAAATCTTCTAAAACCAAATTTTTAAACTATTTTGAATCCCTTTTCTTCTTTAGCCAGATTCAAATAGAGAACCAAAAACTTGAAACTGAAAAAAAACTTAAGAAATATCATAATATTGAAAATATTAAAGAAGTGTTTACCCAGTATTCATCATCTATCACTGAAATCATTGATCAAAAAGCTAAACATTTTATTGAAGAGGGAAAAGAACTTGCTGAAAGTGAAAAAGCACTCTCCCAAATCATCAATGGAAGTATGATACCTACTTTTATAATCAATAAAGAGCATATTGTTACACACTGGAACCGTGCCCTGGAAAAAATTACCGGATTTTCGGCTGACGGTATTGTTGGAACGAATAGGCAGTGGGCACCTTTTAGATCAGAAAAAAGACCTACAATGGCTGATGTTATTGTAGGAGAAATGAGTGAAGAGGATGTTGACCGCTATTATGGAAGCTCATGGCGCAAATCAACTCTGATTGAAGAAGCTTACGAGGCTGAAGAATTTTTCCCAAATATTGGCGACGGAGGCAAATGGTTCTTTTTCACTGCTGCTCCAATAAAAGCATCAGACGGAACAGTTATTGGTGCCATTGAGACTCTGCTGGATGAAACCAAAGATAAAAAATTGTGGGAAGAAAAAGAATTTAAAGATAACATGCTTTTAAGCTTACATGAGCAATGTCAAAAATCAGAAGAAAAATACAAATCTCTTTTTAATAATAACCCCAATCCGATCTTTATTATTGATTGTGAAACATTTAAAATTTTGGATGTAAACAATCGGGTGGAAGCAGAATACGGATACACTAAAACAGATTTACTGAAAAAATCTTTTTTTGAACTATGTGATAACAATGATATCACAATTGCCAATGATCTCAAAACTCTCCCAAAAAACAAATCTATTCTCTTTTCCAAAAAGAAACATTTCAGAAAAAACCAAGACCCTATTTTTGTTAATATTAAAGTTTACCATGCTGAGTATAATAACAGGGATGCCCTTATTGCATCAGCTACAGATATCACTGAAAATATTGAAAAAGAGACCCAGTTAATCCAGGCAGGTAAAATGGCAACTTTGGGCACCATGGCAGCAGGAATGGCGCATGAAATCAATCAGCCATTAAATGTTATTCAAATTTGTGCAGATTTGATTAGGAAAATAATTAAAAAAGGACATACAATCACTAATCAAGAGCTTGATACCATGGCAAATGACATTATAGATAATGTTGAAAGAGCAGCTGATGTTATTAAGCATGTCAGAGATTTTGCAAGACAATCTGAAAGAAACTTAAAAAAAATCACAATTAATGATCCCATTAATGATGTCTTTAAAGTCCTGGGACATCAACTTAGTATCCATCAAATCAACGTAGAACTTGATTTAGATCCTGATATACCTGATATTATGGCGGAACATAACAGGCTTGAGCAAGTTTTTATTAATCTTGTAACCAATGCTATTGACTCAATGGATGAAAAAATCAAAAAAATGAATGACTCAAATATTGAAAACCTTTTAAAAATTAAATCATTTGTTGAAAAGGATCATGTTGTTATTACAGTTTCAGATACAGGCATTGGTATGTCTAATGATGTTAAAAATAAATTATTTGAACCTTTTTTCACAACAAAAGAACCAGGCAAAGGCACAGGGCTTGGCACAAGCATAAGTTACGGCATTATTACTGATTATGGTGGAACAGTTGACATAGAAAGTAAAAGAGATAAAGGCGCTAAATTTACAATAAAATTTCCCTCTATTTCATAAGGACAAAATTGTATGGCAATAAATAAAATATTAATTATTGATGATGAAAAAGATATTGTCAAATTCCTTTCAATGTCATTAAAAATTGACGGATATGAAACTGTTACAGCATACAATGGCAAACAAGGTATAGAGGTATTTAAAAAAGAGCAGCCAGACATAGTTCTTACTGATATAAAAATGCCTGAAATGGATGGACTTGAGGTTTTAAGACAGATCAAAATGATAGACCCTGAAACAGAAGTTATTCTCATCACGGGTCATGGAGATATTGACTCGACTATTGCAGCACTCCAGCGTGGCGCATCTGATTTTATTAACAAGCCCGTAAAGGATGAAGCACTCGCAATTGCTCTTAAAAGAGCTGAAGCAAAAATTTATATGAGAAGACAGCTAGAGCAATATACCTGCAACCTTGAAGATAAGATTACAGAAGCTACACATGAAATCAAAAGAAAATCTAATTTCCAAAAGCTTCTTATTAGAAGTTCCAATGATGGGATTGCAGCGACAGACAGTGATTGGAAATTTGTTATCTGCAACCCTGAGGCAGAAAAAATCTTCGGGTGTAAATTCTCAGATATTGTCAATAAAATAGATATTGAAACCTTATACCCTTCTGATATAGCAAAATCTTTTAAAAAAGCTGCTAAAGAAGATAAAGACGAAAATTTAGATTGGAAAGAAACTACATTCCCTTCTAAAGACGGGAACAGTATTCCCATAAGATTTTCCGGCAGAATCTTATATAAAAACGAAAAAATGATTGGCAGTGTTGCTTTTTTTCAGGATTTAACAGATATTAAAAAACTCGAAACAGAGCTAGTCCAATCAGAAAAAATGGCTGCAGTCGGTCAGACTGTATCTGGCCTTGCCCACTATGTAAAAAATATATTGGTTGGGTTAAAAGGTGGAAGTTATGTAGTAGATGTAGGGATTAAGAAGAATAACACAGATAAACTTATAGCGGGTTGGGACACTATAAAGAAAAATATTGCCCGGGTGTCTGATCTGGTGCAGGATCTGATTTCCTATTCCAAGGAAAGAGAGCCTGACTATCAAATTTGTTTACCCAATGATATTATTATAGAAGTTGTGGACCTTGTGAAAGATGTTGCCAAAAAAAACAATATTAAAATTACAACAAAACTTGACCCGGCCATCAAAGAGACCTCAATGGATCCTCAGACAATTCACCGCTCCCTGTTAAACCTGATCACAAATGCCATGGATGCCTGCCTTGATGACATAGATACTGATAAGAACTTTGGAATCTCCATAAAAACTTATCTGGGGGCAAACAATATATTCTGTATTGAAGTTGAAGATAATGGGAGCGGTATGAACGATGAAACTCAAGGAAAACTTTTTACCTCTTTTTTCAGCACCAAGGGTGGCAAAGGCACAGGCCTTGGTTTACTCTTGACAAAAAAATTAATAGAAGAGCATCGGGGTACAATCAACGCCAAAACAAATCTTGGTATGGGGACCATATTTACTATTGAACTGCCCTATAAAGAAACCGAAACAGAGTTAAAAGAATTGACTAAGGAGGATTTATCATGAGTAAAAAGGTGCTTGTGGTTGATGATGATCCTGATGTAAGGACATTTATTGTAACTGTGCTTGAGGAAAACAACTTTACACCCATAGTTGCTCAAGATGGTGTAGAAGGTTTGCAAAAAATAGAAGAAGAGAATCCTGATCTGGTCACCCTTGACGTATTGATGCCAAGGGGAAGCGGTATTAGACTCTACCGAAAATTAAAAACTGACCCTTCATTAAAAAACATTCCTGTTATA
>JAIOSM010000387.1 GCA_021107575.1 Desulfobacteraceae bacterium
AAGCTTGCGGGAAAGCCTGTAGTATGTTCTGCTATACGTGACGCCAAAGACCGTGACCTGATACAAAAAATTGAGAAGAGAATTGTTGCGTGTTTCTCGGACATTTTCGCAGCTAATTCAAAGGCTGGATTTACCAACCGATTCGGAAGGCTAAAGCCACATTTTAGAGTTGTTTACAATGGCGCTGACTTCAGTCGTTTTGATGACATAGAAGACAGAAGGTCAATATTGAAGAATGAGTTAGAATTGTCTGCTTTTCAAAATATTATCGGAATGGTTGCATCTCTCACTGAGAGAAAGGATCACGAGACTTTGCTGAATGCAGCGCCAAAGGTTCTCAAAGTTTTTCCGAGGACTTGTTTTTTGTTTGTCGGTGACGGCCCGAAAAGGGAGGAATTAACTGAAAGGGTAAAACAACTTGGTTTACAACACAATGTTCTTTTCTTAGGTTTTAGGGGTGATGTTGATAAGATATATCAAATTTTTGATATATTTGTTTTACTAACCAATTCTGATATTATTTTAGACGGTATTTCTAATGCCATTATGGAAGCTATGGCCCTTGGCGTTCCGGTAGTTGCATCAGAAGGTGGAGGAACCAATGAAATTGTTAAAAATAATATCAATGGAGTATTGGTCCCACCTAAGAATCCGACAAAAACAGCCAAAGCTATTGTCAGCCTGATGAGTAATAAGGATAAAGCGAAACATTTTTCTTCTACGGCTAAAAAATTTGTACGGGAAAAGTTCAATTTGCAAGAATATGTTGAAAAATACGAAAATATTTATCGAGAATTGATTACACAGGAACGGTAATTGAAGAACATTTTATATATCTCTCCAAGTATTCATGTAAAAGGAGGAATTTCTAGTGTAATTAAGGGTTATTTGGCTAGTGATTTATCCAGGCAATATAATATGTATTTTGTAGCATCTCACGTTGATGGGCCCAAATGGATCAAATTCATTAAAGCGATAGCCGGCCTTATAGAAACTCTTTTTTCTTTAACTCTTAAAGAAATTGATATAGTCCATATACATGGTGGAGATACCCTTAGTTTCAAGAGAAAATTTTGTTATATAAAAATTGTCCGGTTATTTCCATCTAAGATTATATATCATCACCATGGCGCAGCTTTCATGCATGAATACGAGTCTTTCTCAAAAAAATGGAAAAAACGGCTAAAAAAAATCTTTGAAGAGCTTGACTTAGTAATTGTCCTTTCTAATAGTTGGCGAGACAACATTCAGCAGATTGCTCCTAAAGCTAATATCGCTGTAATACCTAATTCTATTAACCTTCCGCGACTACAAGAAAAACAGATCAGCAGCCCCCTGCAGTTAACTTTTCTTGGCTTAATCGGGGATAGAAAGGGGATGTTTGATCTATTAAAGGTAGTTAAAAAGTTGATCGATAATGGTTACCAAGTCAGATTAAATATAGGAGGCAATGGAGAAATTACTCGCCTGCTTAAAGAGCTCAGAAAACTTGGTATAGCTGATTCTGTTAAATATTGTGGCTGGATTCAAGATAAAGAGAAAGATTTGCTCTTAAGGAAAACAGATATTTTTGTACTACCTTCCTATGCTGAGGGAATGCCAATGTCAATTTTAGAGGCGATGTCCTATGCAATTCCTGTTGTTACTACAAACGTGGGAGGGATACCAGAATTAGTAATAGATGGCGAGACGGGGTATTTGATAGATCCAGGGGATTTAGATGCTTTGTATAAAAAAATATCATTCTTGATTCAAAACAAAGATATTCGAAGGGATTTTGGGAATAAAGGGAGGATGTTAATTGAAAATACATACAATGTTGATATCAATTCTGAAAAACTCAGCAGAATTTATAGCTCTTTTTTCTCATGAAGGATGATAATACGTTTATGCTGGAGGTTGTGTAATTATGGGAATGAAATATCTTTTTATTGTCGGCGCAGGACGGTCAGGCACGACCTTTATATGGGGAATATTAAATAAAAGTCCATCCATCCATCTTGCAACAGAAATTCATTATTTCAGTTCATTATATCACAATGGTTTTCTGAAAAATTTCAAAAAGCTAAAACGAAAAATTCAAAAACTCACAATTGATGATGTTATTCATTGTTTGCAAAACGGAAATCATTTTGGAGACTACTGGCAACGAAACCCCTATTTTTCAGCTCAGGAAATAAAAGAGTATTTTACTAATAGAAGTGTGAATGATAAAAATATCTACGATTATTTGTTCGAACATGATATTCGTGTAAAAGGCAAAAATAAGAATTTAATAAAATATATTGGAGAAAAAACCCCGTTAAATATTTTTCACTTGAGGCAGTTACACAAATGGTATCCGGATGCGTTTATCTTGTTCATTTATAGAAATCCGATCGATGTTATGATGTCAGCAGTAAATAAAGAACATAGACCTGACTACCCTTTAAAAAGAAATAATCTCCTTTACCATTATGTCATAGTGTTATTCGTATTTTTTGAATGGCTTGGGTCTGCCTCAATAGCTTTCTTTAATAAATCTGTTCATAAAGAAAAGTTTATGATAATATCATATGAACAATTAGTATCTCATCGCCAATCAACGGTGAAAAGAGTAACATCAGCACTTAACATTGAATACTCTAAGAACCTTTGCGAAGTAAAAAAAATTGGTTCAAGTTTTTCCGGTGGTAAAGAGAGGTCGTACTGGCATCCACCAAAGTGGATTGTTCTTTTCTATTCATTATTTTTGTCCCCAATTTATAAAATGCTAAATAAGGTATCTTTAAAGATGAAGGAAAGGCTTTTGTATGACTGATAACTATATGTATACATTTACTGTCTTTACTCCTACTTATAATCGTGCATACACGTTGCCAATGGTATATGAATCATTAAAAAAACAAACTTTCCGTGATTTTGAGTGGTTGATCGTTGACGACGGATCAACCGACAATACCAAAAAGCTGGTTGAGACTTGGCAGAAAGAGGCGGAGCTCCCGATTAGGTATTTTTGGCAGAAAAATGGAGGGAAACACCGGGCACGCAACTTTGGTGTGTCGCAGGCGCATGGAGCATTTTTTTTCACCTTAGACAGTGATGATGAAATCGTTTCGAATGTACTTGAGAGATTTTATTACCAGTGGAATAGGATACCGAAAGATCAAAGAAGTCAATTTGCCGGAGTTGCTGGTTTGTGTGTAAATCATAAAGGATCTATTATCGGTAGCAGATTCCCACGAGACATATTTGACTCAAACATGTGGGAAATCAGGGATAAGTATAAAGTGACCGGAGAAAAATGCGGTTTTCAAAGAACAGATGTAATGAAAGAGTTTCCGTTTCCTGAGTTTGTAGGAGAAAAATACGTGAGGGAGGGGATAGTGTGGTATAGGATCGCACAGAAATATAGAACCAGGTTTGTCAACGAAATTCTTAGAATTTACGAAAAGCTACCGGATGGTTTATCTGTATCCAGCTTAATTCACACTATTCATAACCCAAGAGGCACTGCACTTTTTTGGAATGAATACTTATCAAGGCGGTCTTCTTTTCCAAAAAAGTTGAAAGCCGCTGTAAATTATATTAGCTGTTCATTACATGCAAAAAAAAATATTTTCGAAGTTATTAATAATGCTTCACTTCCTTTATTCGCAGTAATAGCTATCCCTGTAGGTTATCTTTTTTATCTTATTGATAGATATAGATATACTATATAGGTCTTAGCGAATAAAAAAACTTAGTTCCACTTAGGATTACGCATCTCATGCATATTTTATTAATCGGTTTAAACCACTACCTCTGGTAGTGGAAAGATAAA
>JAIOSM010000182.1 GCA_021107575.1 Desulfobacteraceae bacterium
AGATGTTTTTTTAAAAAAATTTTCATCTTAGTACAAGATATTATAATTGTGTCTTATGTTGAAGGCTCAATTCCAAGGGATATAATAATTTGGTATCTTCTGGGTAGCTTTTTCCCTCTTTGAGCCCGTTTCCCTAAATAATTTTCCTGATTTCCTCTGTTAAGTATCAGAGAGTCGTTTTGTGTATTAATAACAAGGTTTGCATTATCAGGCAAGATTTTTAATAGTTTTAATTTCTCAGGGTCAGAGGTATTGAGTTCTTTTTTAGGGATAGAAATAATTTTATTTCCTTTACCTTTATCAAGTTTTGGCATCTGGGAAACTGGGAAAATAAGCAATTGACCCTTTGTTGTCACAGCAGCTATCATCTCATGCTCTATATCATTAATCAATTGAGGTGGTAAAAATTTTGAATTATCCGTGATATTGATTAAAGCTTTTCCATTCCTGTTTTTTGTAATAAAATTTGAAAATCTTGTAAAAAAACCATACCCTCTGTCTGAAGAAAGAAAAATTAAGGCTTTATCTTCATTTGTCAAAATATATTGAATATGAGAACCCTGTTTAATAAGAAGACGGGTTGTGACAGGTTCGCCAAACCCTCGGGCAGAAGGCAGTGTATGGCAGGGGATACTGTAGGAACGACCTTTAGAATCAAGGAAAACAACAGGTTTATCATTCCAGGTCCTGGTATAAGATAAAAGCTCATCTCCTATTTTAAATTTTAACTTCTCAGGATCTATATCATGTCCTTTTGCAGATCTAACCCAACCATTTTTTGATAAAGTTACAGTAACCGGTTCTTTATCAATGACTTCAATTTCTGAAAATGCTTCGGAATCTTCTCTTTTTGTAATTTGGGAGAGGCGTTTGCCTTTTTTATTTCTTTTTTTATTTCTTTTTTTATGTTTTTTTCTGAAGAGAGTATTGTTTCAATAGTTTTTCTCTCTTTATTGAGTTCTGTTTGTTCAGTTTTGATTTTAATTTCTTCAAGTTTTGCAAGCTGCCTGAGTTTAATGTCTAAAATTGTGTCTGCTTGTTTTTCACTTAAGGCAAATTTTGCTATAAGTTCTTTTTTGGGGTTATCAGTGTTTCTGATAATTGCAATAATTTCATCAATATTTAAAAAAGCAATTAATAAACCGTCAAGAATATGCAGCCTGTTTAAAACTTTATCCAGCCTGTATTCATAGCGTTTTCGAACAGTGTTTATTCTAAACTCCAGCCATTCTAATAAAATGGTTTTCAGAGTTTTTACTCTGGGAGAACCGTCAATACCAATCATATTCATATTGACATGGTATGATCGTTCAAGGTCAGTAGTTGCAAACAAATGATTTATCAAAGCTTCTTTGTCTACACGGTTTGATTTAGGTATAATTACAAGTCTAGTAGGATCTTCATGGTCTGATTCATCCCTGATATCACTTACCATTGGTAATTTCTTTTTATTCATCTGGGATGCAATCTGTTCCATTATTTTTTCCCCGGATGCATAAAGGGGCAGGGCAGTAACAATAATATCGTTTTTTTCGAGATGATATTTTGCTCTTGTTTTTATTTTACCCTTACCTGTCCTGTACATTTCTTTGATTTGAGCAGGGTCACTGATAATTTCGGCACTTGTTGGAAAATCTGGCCCCTTGATAATCTTTAAAATTTTTTCTCTAACATCTTCAGGGTTATCAATAAGGTGTATCAAAGCATCTGCTATTTCGTTCAGATTATGTGGAAGTATATTGGTAGCCATTCCAACTGCAATTCCGGTTGAGCCGTTTAAAAGCAAATTCGGGAGCCTTGCAGGCAGTATAACTGGCTCTTCAAGGGTGCCATCAAAATTAGGTGTCCAGTTTGTTGTCCCCATTTTGATTTCTGTCAAGAGAATTTCGGAATATTTTGTAAGGCGGGATTCAGTATACCTCATTGCAGCAAAAGATTTTGGGTCATCCGGGTCGCCCCAGTTGCCCTGACCGTCGATCAAAGGATATTTACATGAAAAAGGCTGGGCAAGATTGACCATGGCCTCATAACATGCAGCATCGCCATGGGGGTGGAATTTACCCAATACATCTCCCACTGTTCTGGCAGATTTTTTGTATTTGGCATCAGATGAAAGGCGGAGCTGATCCATGGAGTAAATAATTCTCCTTTGAACAGGTTTAAGTCCATCACCTATATGAGGCAGTGCCCTGTCAAGAATTACATACATTGAATAATTTAAATAAGCACTCTCAGCAAATTGTTCCAAGGGCTGTGTTTCAAAACCTT
Organism: Desulfobacteraceae bacterium; assembly: GCA_021107575.1. Lineage (GTDB taxonomy): Bacteria > Desulfobacterota > Desulfobacteria > Desulfobacterales > Desulfobacteraceae > JAIOSM01. Next base: position 2,269 of record JAIOSM010000182.1, read on the forward strand.
CTGTGTTTATGGGGGATGTTATTTCCATTATTCTAACTCTTTAATGTTTCCTTTTGATTCAATCCATTGTTTCCTGTCTTTGGCATTCTTTTTTCCAAGCAGCATATCCATAATTTTATAAGTATTGCTTTGAGTCGGTTCAAGCCCGTATATATATTGAGAAGGTTCATATTTGAGCTGTATAAGCCTTCTTGTATCCGGTGAAATTGTGGTTTCTTTTAATTGTCCCGGATTCATTTCCCCTAAGCCTTTAAACCTTTGAATATTTATTTTGCCATGTTTCTTTTTCCGGTTAATTTTTTTAATTATGCTCTTTTTTTCGGGTTCATCAAGAGCATAAAATATTTCTTTGTCAACATCAATACGGTAAAGTGGAGGCATGGCAATAAACAGGTGTCCATTTTCAACAATTTTTGGAAAATGTCTGAGAAATAAAGCACATATGAGTGTTGCTATATGTAAACCATCAGAATCAGCATCTGCAAGAACGCATATTTTATTGTATCTTAAGTTTGAGATATCATCAGAGCCTGGAGTAACCCCTATTGCAACAGATATATCATGAATCTCTTTTGATCCTAAAATTATGGAAGAATCATGGTCCCATGTATTTAAGATTTTACCGCGTAGAGGAAGAACGGCCTGAAAATTTTTGTTTCTTGCCTGTTTAGTAGAACCTCCTGCAGAGTTACCTTCAACAAGAAACAGTTCTCTTTTCATATGATCACGACTGGTACAGTCTGAAAGTTTACCTGGAAGAGCAGGACCATTCCCGGTTTTTTTTATGCTTATTTTTTTTGACTTTTTTATTCTGGCCTTTGCATTTTTTATGGCAAGGTCAGCAAGATCACTACCTGCATCAGTGTTTTTGTTAAGCATGAGACTGAAAGAGTTTCTGATTTGTGAATTGACAAGATAGGCACAATGCCGGGAAGAAAGTCTTTCTTTTGTCTGACCTGAAAACTGAGCGTCAGTGATTTTTACAGAAAGTATAAAACCAATATTTTCCATTATATCTTCAGGCGCAAGATAGACACCTTTTGGAAGTAGATCTCTAAATTTACAAAATTCCTTTATAGAATCTAAAAGTCCAGATCTGAATCCATTTACATGGGTTCCACCCAAAGGAGTGGGAATAAGGTTAACATAACTTTCAGAGATATTACCGGTATGTTCCTTTGTCCAGTTAATGGCCCATGCAACTTTACCTTCTTCAGTTTCAGTATCACCGGTGAAAGGTGTCCCAAAGACAGTATTTGCAGGCATATTTTCTAAAAGATATTCTTTTAAACCATGGTCATATTTCCACTTGAATTTTTTCTGAGAAACCTCATCAAAAAATGAAATCTCAAGTCCGGGGCAAAGCACGGTTTTTGCTTTCAGGGCATGTTTTAAAAGCTCACTTGAGAATGCAGGGTTATCAAAATAGGAAAGATCAGGGTAAAAAAGAAGCGAGGTACCGGTTTTTTTGCAGGTAGCTTTTTCAATCTGTTCAAGTTTACAGACTTTTTTTCCATTTTTAAAAACAATTCTATATTTTGTATTGTTTCTTTTTATAATAATTCTTAAATATTTAGAAAGGGCATTTACAACTGAAACACCAACACCATGCAAACCACCTGAAAAATGATAATCTTTGTTTGAAAACTTAGCTCCGGCATGGAGTTTTGTCATAATAAGTTCAACACCGGAAATTTTTTCTTTTGGATGAATATCAACAGGCATGCCCCGGCCATTATCAATTACTTCAAGAGAATTATCACTATATAAAATAACATCTATCTTATCAGCAAATCCGGCAATCGCTTCATCAACGCTATTATCGATAACTTCATGGGCTAAGTGGTCAGGACTTGTGGTGTCAGTGTACATGCCAGGGCGACGTCTTACCGGTTCAAGTCCTTTTAAAACTTCTATAGATTCTGCATTATAGCTGTCATCGCCTTCACTATTATTATTAACTGATTCAAAAAGTTTCATAAATTATAGAATTATAGTTCAAAAAATATTATTATTAATAAAGTCATGATCATATAACATTTAAATTTGTAAATGTAAAAAACAAGATGAAAATTTATTTTATCCTCGACATTGATGAAGATATGAACTTTAAACATTGCATTGAAACAAAAATCAAAAAGCTTTATAATTATAAAATCACCCAGTTATTGAAAAAAGAAAAGATCAGCAATAGAGATTCTGATGAGTTTGAGCTGTTGAAATATGCATTGGAGAATTTCAATTTTTTTTCATTAAGATTAAAATGTGAAATAAATAAAAAAAAATCAGATAACAAAGTTGTAATTACAAAAGAAAAAAATATTTTAATAGTTACTATAAATGAAGTTCAGATTTTGCAGGAACATTTAAGTGATAAATAAGAAAAACATTACTTTTAAAGATTTTGATTTTACCAATTTTGATAAAAATTGGGACTTGCTTGATCAAAACCAACAGTGTCAGATGCTTGAAAATGTTTCAGAGCTTACACCTTCCCAGGCTATACAGCCTATCATTGCAGGGCTCTTATCATATCATTATCTGCTGAGAAACAAGGCAAGAGAAGCAATTGAGATTATTCAGTCAAAAATGATTAAGGCTTTAAATAGTAAAGAGAACAAAACATTATACTTAAAAGCGATAGAAGAATCCGCCTGCTTTTGTTCAAAAATTTTTCTTCTGATTAAACCCGGCATGCCCTTATCTGAATTAAATTTTTATTTTCAAACTCTTATTAAATCTGGCGGGCAAGGACCTTTTTATGCCTGGAAAACCTGTTTTTCAGGTATGATCTCAATGCAGGCATTTAACACTATAACACAAGCGCTTTCTGAAAAAGAAAATTTTATATTAACAGATCAGTACCTTCAAAGCAGCCCGCAAGTACGGCGGAAATGGGCATTGAGCTTTAAAAAAATTCTCCGGACAATAAAATCAAAAAAAGAGATTGTCAGCTACTTATCAAATGTTTTTGATAACAACAAAGGGGTAGACCCTTTTATGTTTAATATCTCTTTATTAAGAAATATAGATCATGAACTCCTTAATGATTTGCATTCTCCTGATGAAACAATCAGAGAAACAACATTAAAAGCAGTCTTCTTAATACACGATGCCCTTGATTCTGAATTTATAATCAATCGTCTGGAAAATGAAAAAAATAATAATATTAGAGTAGTCCTTCTGAAAATAATTGAATTTTCATCTATTGGTACTTATCCTCATACTATATTGACTGATTGTTTGTTAAATATTTTTAAAAAGCACAATGTCAATGAGGCTTTTCATGCATTTAAAGCACTTGTAGTAACAAAGGGTATCCCTTTATATAAACTTATCGCAGAAGTTCTTAAATTTAGACAAGATATTTTAATAGAAGTTTTAGAAGAAATATCCTCTTTTTCAAGGATTTCTTTTTTATTAATTCAGGATGTTGCACAAAATAAAAAAGAATATTTTAAACATAATGCTTTAGTTTTTAAGGCATTTATCCTTGGAATAGTCAGGAAAAGACCAGAGAGAGTTATTAATATATTAAAAAAATTTGAAAATTACCCTGATGAGCTTATAAGGGATCAAGTATCAGAGTTTATAGACAAGATAAATCAATTATTGGAAAAACAAAAAGGAGAGATTGAAGAAGAAATTAAATCTCTGATTAGTACAGACGGGTATAAACCAGAACCAAAATCCGGCTTTTTTAAAGGTTTTTTCTTCTCAGAAACTGATAAAAAATTAGTTGAACTTAAGGAGAGTAGCATCCCCAGGGAGTTTAATTTTGAGAAAGAACTTATAGAAGATATAGATCTGTCTTCCTTAAAGTTATTAAATTATATAATTTGTTTTAATTCTTGTGCCATAAATAATTCCAGTTTTTCCCAATCTGTTGTTGAGAATTCTTCTTTTCAAAGTTCTATTCTTTATAATGTGGACTTCAGTAATTCAGAATTTGATTCTGTCTGTTTTGATAACGCAGTCTTAATAAATATCAATGCTAATAATTCAAAATTTATAAATTGTAGTTTTTGCAAGGCTTTAATTTACAACTCGAGCTTTGAGGATTCCGACCTGCTGAATTCAGTATTTACAGGTTCAAAAATAATAAAGACTTCATTTGACAAGGCAGATCTTTCAGGAGTTTCTTTTGCAGCTTCAAAGTTTACTTTCACAAGTTTTATTGATTCTATTTTTACTGTGTCTGATTTTACCGGAGTACAGTCCAGATATTCAAAATTTGATGACTTTTTAGAAGACACTGTAATAACAAACTCTGCTGACTTTAATGCAAGGACACTAAAAATAAACTTAGATAGCATACCAATGTTTAATGAAGAAATCATCTCCAGGATTGAAATGTTGGTATTTATTGAATTTCTTCATTATGGAGAAAAAGTTTTTTTAAAGAAGAACAAACTTTCAAAATTAATTGCCTTTGATATTTATAAGAAAAATCAGGGGGACCTTTTTGAGTTAATTCCATTATTGTTACATGAAAATATTGATTTACCAAATGCTTTACCAAAAGGAAAGTCATTAGTCGGCAAAAGCCCTTACGGTATTGCAAAATACCTGCCTTCAAGAGAAACAGAGCAGATTGCAAAAAAATATTTAAGAATAAAAAATTTTAAATTAAGAAAAAATCAAAACAGCTATATAGAAGGGCTGTATACGATAGGCAGTACTGGTTCATTAGCTCAAACAATTCAATCTGATTTTGATTTCTGGGTTGTTATTAAGGATGAATTGTTTACTAAAGAAATGAAAGAAAGCTTAGAATCAAAGCTGACTCAGATAGAAAAATGGGCAGATAAAGAGTTTAATACTGAGGTTAATTTTTTTCTGCTTGATATTAATAAAGCCATAAATAATGATTTTGGCACCTTAACATTTGAAAGCTCAGGTTCTGCCCAGGCAAGATTATTAAAAGAAGAATTTTATAGAACAATAATTTATGTTGCAGGAAAATTACCATTATGGACGGTTCTCCCGGTTTCCATCAGTGTTAATTATTATAATGATATTAATAATCTGGTCCTTAAATCTTCTTTAAGTTCTAAATATATTGACCTGGGGGATATCCACGGGATACCGTCAGGAGAATATTTTGGTGCTTCAATCTGGCATATGTATAAGCTGCTCAGAAGTCCGTTTAAATCTGTCATTAAAATGGCTCTGCTTGAAAAATTTATACATGGGTACGGGAAGCAGCCGTTATTATGTAATAAGCTTAAAGACAGCTGGATCAATTCAGGCAATCAGTTGAAACTTACAAGTTGTGATTCTTACTATATTTTAATTCAGGAATTAATTAAATATTATAAATCAATAGAAGATACTAAGTCCGTGAATTTAATTCAAATTTGTTTTTTTCTTAAAGTACAGATTTCTAAAAGTTCTGATTTTATAAATACTTTATTTGGCATCAGAGAGCTGCTCATTAATCGATTGGTGCAGGATTGGGGGATTAGACAGGAACAAATTTTTGAAATAGGCAATTATAAAAATTGGGATTACAAAGCAATTGAACGGCTTTCATCTACAATAGAAAATTATATGATCGGCAAAATGAGGATGATGAATGATATTTTTGAAAATATTTTTCAAAACGAATCCAAAATTACACCTGAAGAAAGAACCGTGCTTGTAAGAAACATAGTTGTTGAATTTTCAAAAGAAAAAGGGAAAATAGAGCGGGTACTCCTTGTATCAAGAAATTATACCTATTTTCAACGAGTAAATCTCCAATATAAAGAGGTAAATAACAAAGGGACCTGGGAATTAATTGTAGACCCAAAAAAGGGGGAGGCAATACATAAGGAACCTCTTAAAAGTGCAGGAACTATTGAAGAGATCGGAGCATGGTTAATAAATAATAGTTTTTACACTGAAAAATCTATAGCAGACCTTTATCCAAATCCCACTTTTGTCACACATAATGATATCGTCAGACTTATGAGAGAAATGTATAATTTTTTTAATCCAATCATGCAAAAGCAAAAAAGTTTTAAATCGCTTCTTTTAAAGGCTGAAATAGTTGCTGTCTTTGTATCGGTTAATTTATGTGCAGATAGACGTAAGAAAAAAATAACAGAGTATTCTGTTGTATATATGAATTCCTGGAATGAAATGTTTATTGCGACACAAGTTAAAACAAGAGGCTTTGATTCAATAGAAGCTGTTGCTAAAAAAATTCTTTTAAGTCTTGGGTTAGAAAAATTCCCCAGAAAAAAAGTGTTTTTTTTCCCTTAAAAAATTATAGGGGAAAAGGCAATGTCTCAAGTAGTCTTATGTTTTATTAAAATCAAGAACCGTTTGAACTATTTCTTCAGGGTCATC
>JAIOSM010000367.1 GCA_021107575.1 Desulfobacteraceae bacterium
AGGGAGAATTAATAATTATTTTATTATAGTATTTAAGATTGTGTAATACTTTTTTAATTCCATTTGCAACTGAAAATAAGGGGTTATCAGCAATATGTACAGTTAATCCTGTCTCTTTTTCAATTATGGAATTAAGCCCTGGGAGTTGAGAACCGCCTCCGGTCAATGTTATACCACACTCAATAATATCTGAGGAAAGTTCAGCAGGTAATACTTCTAAAACATGTAGTACAGCATTGATAATTTCATCAATGACTTCTTTTATAGCTTCTTTAAAAATTTCAACAGGGAATTCATATCTTCTTGCAATACCTGTAATTGAATCAAGGCTTTTAAAGAGAAAAACATCAGTATTAGTTGTTTCAGAAAGGTTAATAAATTTAGTTTTTAACTTTTCTGCTGTAACCAGTCCAATTTTAATTTTGTATTTTCGATTGATGTATGTTGCAATTGCCTGATCAAGGTCATCACCGGCAATGCGGATTGTATTATCAACTACAATACCTCCATAGTTAATAACTGCAATATCAGTAGTCCCACCGCCAATATCCACAATCATATTTGCAGATCCACCCATGATATCCTGATTTAAACCAATTGCAGCAGCCATGGGTTCAGTGATCAGATACACCTTTTTTGCGCCAGCTAATTTTGCAGAATCAATCATTGCCATCTTTTCGACTTCCGAAGCCTGTGTTGGCACGCCAATAACAACCCTCCCTATTCTAATTCTTGGGATATTGGCTCTTTTAATAAAGCTTTTAATAAATGCTTCTCCTGCATCAAAATCAGAAATAACTCCATCAGATAGAGGCCTTACAACATTTATAGAAAAAGGAGTCCTGCCCATCATTTCTTTTGCAGCATTCCCGACAGCTACAGTCTGATTTTCCTGATTTAAGGCAATATATGAAGCTTCATTGCATATAAATCCTCTCTTTTGTGCATAAACAATAGTATTTGCAGTACCAAGATCAATACCAAGATCGATATGAAAGGGGTTAAAAATAAACATTAATTAGAGCTCCTGCTAGTTAGTATTGTTAATTTTATTAAAGTTAATAATATCATTCTGGATGGTTTTAAATTGGCGCGGCCAGGGGCCTAATTTTTTTAAATTTTCCGGAAGCCCTATACTTGCAACCTTTGCTTTATCAAGGGTTTTATATCTCCCGCAAATAAACTTATACCAGATTTCATTTTTAGCATACATTCGATAGTATGCAACTTCACTTTGGTTGCTGCTATCTAATTTTAAGAAACGATTTATTGAGTCATTATCTTTTGCTGCCATAACCTGAATTGTAAATAATGATGGATCTTGTGTCATTATCCACTTTTCCTGATAAATATCCTGATTGTCTTTTATACTTGGTTTGGCTGCAACAGATGCTGTTAAAGTAGGCTTGGTTAAAGAAGGCTTAGTTGAAACAGGTTCAGGAACAGAGGTGTTACCCGTGGTTTGGGCAGGTCCCTGAATTGACGATTTAATAATATTTTTCTGCTTGGTTTGTTCTTTGAGATTTGATGCTGGAGAAGAGTTGATTGGATCAATCTTTTTGGGAGACAGTATATTCTTTGTAATTGTTTTTGATGGTTGGTCGGGTATTTTTTTTTCAGAACTAAGTAGAGAAAAAAGGCTTGTCTTTTGCACAAAAAAAGCACTTGTTAATATAATTGCAATAAGTATTATTATAAAAGTAAATGCAGGGTGAGACCTTAATTTTGATTGCCTGGCATTTAAGCGAGGAAGGTTTTTCAGAAAAATTTTTTCCGCTTCCTGATTGATTAATCCTGGGAGGCCATTTGATTTTTTATAAATGTTTTTAATGTTGGATCTTGAAAAAGAAAATTGATCTGACATATTTGAGGCGACAAGGTAATGTGTCAAATATGATTCTGTTTGCTTACTATCAAAACATGGAATATAGAGTTTATTAACAGAAGTTTTCTTTGGCATTTCTTTTAACAAAGAAACTATGGTGGCATTAATATCTGGTTCGCAAAAGAGAATAAGTTGATTGATTTTTTTCTTGCTGTCCCAGGCATTTCTTAATATGATTGATAATTCATAATGGCTTAGATCGTGAGCATCATCCATTAAAATAACCTGGCTCTCTTCTGTGCTGTATAAAAATATAGGATGCTTATTATTATCTTTTAATGTAGATTTATCATTTTTTTTAATTTTAAGTTGACATGTTTTAATTTCTTGTTCAATTTCACTGGTAAGTTTGGAAAGCAATGTAGTCTTTCCGCTTTTTGGTTCACCGATTACTAATATTAAAAAATCCTTACCACCGATGGAGTTAATCAAAACAGAGAAAAATTGATCAATCAATTTGTTAGAATAAAGTCTGTTTATTGGTATTGTTGGTGAAAAAGGGTTGTCAGGACTTTCAAAATGAATGGTATTCATAAAGGAGGCAGCTCCTGCCTGCAAAAAAATTAAAGCCTAAATTTTTGTTTATATTTGAGGATTAATATTAAGCTCTTTAATTTTATAAAGTAGTGTTTTATAACTGATTTTTAATATTTTTGATGCCTTGGACCTGTTCCATGCAACTTTACTCAAAACGTAACTTATAACTTCCTTTTCAATTTTATCGCAAGCGAGTTTTTTAATTTTTTTAAGAGAGATATCTTCAAATAAATTGCCAGAATTGGTTGAAAGATTTATAAATTCGGATAAAAAAGCAGATGTTGTATCAGAATTATTTTCCAGGGTAGTGTTAAAATTAATTTGTGTGGCAGGAGGGGCGGGTGAAGTATTTAGAAGTTCGTCTAATACTTTATCCCAATCATTTAATACCATTTGCTTTTTTATACAATTTTGAAGTTCTCTGACATTACCAGGCCATGGGTATTGTATAAATTTTTCGATTATGTTTTTTTCAGGTTTTGCGACTTCTTCTTCAGAATATTTTGAAGAATACTTTTTAAAATAGTATTCTAAAAGAGATGGGATATCTTCAGATCGTTCTCGTAAAGGAGGGACGTCTATTTTTATTATGTTGAGTCTGTAATAAAGATCTTCCCGAAATTCTTTGTTTAGTATTTTTTTTTCTAAATGGTGATTTGTTGCTGCAATTACCCAAACATCAGTTTTAAACTCCTGATCTGACCCAAGAGGTGAAAATTCACCGGTTTGAAGTACATGGAGCATTTTCGACTGTAAAGAAAGGGTCATGTCGCCTATTTCGTCAAGAAATAATACACCTTTATCAGCAGCTTTAAATTTACCGGGTCGATTTTTGTGTGCACCAGTAAAAGCACCTTTTTCAAACCCATACAATTCACTTTCAAGAAGGGTCTCAGGTAGTGCAGCACAGTTTACTTTAATAAAATTTTGGTCAGCTCTTGGTGAAGAGGTATAAAGGTTATGTGCAATCAGATCTTTTCCTACTCCGGTCTCGCCTGTAATCAGAATGTTAAGACCGGTGCTGGCAACATGACTTATCAACTCTTTTATTTTAAGAATTGAATTACTGACTCCAATAATAGGCTGCTTATTTTGTCCCATTTTAATAAAAACCCTTAAATGTCCATGTTCAAATTAATTTTTTATTTTTAATAATTTTGTTATACTTTTTTCCATTTTGAATAAATCAAGAGGTTTGTACAGTACAAGATCAGCCTGAGCTTCAGTAGCAAGAGCACCGGGCTCATTGCCATATCCGGTCATGGCAATTATTTTAAGATCAGGAAATTCTTTTTTAATAATAGTAATAAGACCTACTCCGCTAATTTGGGGCATTACCAAATCAGTTATTAACAAATCAAAATGATTCAGGGAATTATTTCTTAAGAGCTTTAATGCATCAAAACCATCGGGCGCCACACTTACTTGATATCCCATAGAGTTGAAAAAATCGTTGAATGTGTCAAGTAGTTCTTTGCTGTCGTCTACTATTAGAATTCGATGGGTTCCAGTCATATTGCTCCTTTATAATATCTTAAATTAAAGTAGTAATTATTCATATTATGAATTGGGTATTTAATTCAAGAAAAAAATGAAAAAAATACCATATTTATTTACTATTTGGTGTAGGAAATAATGTTATAAATTAAGAAGAAAACTACGAAAACCACGCCAGACATGGCATTGATTTTTTTGTATTTCATTGATGTAATAAAGAAAATAATTGATAAAAAGACCATAAATGGAATTTCAAAGTAAAGCAGGCTTTTATTAACATTTGTGGGATTATAAATTCCTACAATCCCCATTACAAGGCAGATATTAAAAATATTACTTCCAACTACATTCCCGACTGAGATGTCACTGTGACCCTTAGCAGCAGCAACTGCTGAAGTTGCAAGCTCTGGAAGAGATGTCCCTAGTGCGACAATCGAGATGCCGATAAATACTTCTGAAAGCCCCATTGTTTTTGCAATTAAAATAGCATTTTTTACCACCATATTTGCGCCTAGAGCAAGAGCAAATATTCCGGCAATTATAAGAAAGGTGATAATGCTGAGTTTTTTTAAAGACTTATCAGAGGGCCTATTGTTTTGATCCTTATCAATCGCATTTTTAATACTCACAAAAAGAAAGGTAAAAAGAAGTGACAACAAAATTATTCCGTCAATATACCCGATTTCACAATCAAGGCATAAAATCCAGAAAACAATAGATATAAAAATCATATATGGGAGTTCGAATTTTATAATTTGTTCTTTAATATCAACTTTTCTGACCATTGCACTTATACCTAATACAAGCGCAATATTAATCACATTGCTTCCAAGAATATTTCCAATGGAAATATCTCCGGAACCTTTAAGTGCTGCAATGAAACTTACAAGAAGTTCTGGGGCAGATGTGGCGAAAGAAACAATAGTAAGCCCTACAATAACAGGTTTTACAGAGAACATTAAAGCCGTAGATGATGATCCGTTAACAAGAAATTCAGATCCGATATATAATAGTATAAGACCAAAAATCAAAATAATTATCTGTGTGGCCAATGTTTTCCCTTTACTTTTCTCTTTACTTGGTCCGGCAAAATAGTTTATATATTTTTTATCAATAAATTATACAGTTTTGAAGCAGAATATACACTGCAAGGCGTAGGAAATCAATTGAAAACAATGTTTAATATATAAGGACATATATGAAAAAATCAATAATCAGGAGTACAGGGAGAGCCCTTCCTTCACGGGTTGTTACTAATGATGATCTTGTTGAATTGCTCGACACATCTGATGAATGGATAAAACAGAGAACCGGTATTGAACAGCGCTACTGGGTTCCTGAAGATCAAGAAATAGGAGCGTCTGATCTTGGTTTTGATGCATCTTTAATAGCCTTAGATAGAGCCGGTTGGACTCCTGAGGATATTGATTTTATAATTTTTGCAACTTTAAGCCCGGATATATTTTTCCCTGGTTCTGGTTGCCTTCTTCAAGATAAGCTTGGGTTGAGGTCAACTCCAGCATTGGATATTAGACAGCAATGTACAGGTTTTCTTTATGGTCTTGCCACAGCAGATTCATATATAAAAAGCGGACTTGCTAGTAAAATACTGTTAGTTGGAGCTGAAGTCCATAGTACGGGGCTTGATAAAACTCCTAGAGGAAGAGATGTCAGTGTTATTTTTGGTGATGGCGCTGCAGCCCTTTGTGTTGAAGGAGTTGACACTGATGAGAATATTGGTGTTATTGCTTCATGCTTGCATGCTGATGGCAAGCAGGCAGATTTACTTTTTGCTGAACTTCCTGCATCAAGATTACCAGAAAGGATAACTGTTGATTTAATTCAGAATTCCACACGTCATTATGCATCTATGAATGGACGGGCTGTGTTTAAAAATGCACTTAAAAAATTACCAGAAGTTACAAAAGAGACATTAGAAAAAGCAAATATGAAGCTTGAAGATGTTGATTTGATAATTCCTCATCAGGCAAATCTACGCATAAATCAGGCCTATTGTGATATTTTAAAACTTGATCAATCAAAGATGTTTAATAATATTCAAAAATATGGGAACACTACTGCAGCCACGATTCCCCTTGCTTTAGATGAAGCCATGGAACAAGGACTGATTGGTAAAAAAGGTGATGTGGTAATGTTTACAAGTTTAGGTGCAGGTCTGACATGGGGTGGTATATTATATATATTTCCTTAAAGTTATAAGAGCCTTTTTGAGTAAAGCAAATCAAGATAGAATTTTGATGTATCATCGATCTCTCTGATTTCATAGTTATAGTTTTTGTTTTTTTCTATAATTTCCTTTCTTATATTTTTTGCATTTAACTTCCCGAGTTCAACTCCAAACTGATCAAAAGGATTAATATTTAAAATTAAGCCTTCGAAAATCGTTTTGGCTTCATAGTAAGAGAGAAGTTTGCCAACATTCTCAGCTTTTAAGTTTTCAATTATGATAGTTGATGATGGTCGATTCCCGGGGAAAAATTTTGCATTATCATTATTGTCTTTACCTGTTGCAAGAGCATAAGACTGAGACAGCATATTTGCCCAGAGCTCCTGATGATTATCAACCCCGTTAAATTCAGCTTGTTCTTTTTTAAATCCTGGGTTTATTACTCCAATAAATTCGATGGGAAATGCCATGCCCTGGTGTGCCAGTTGAAAAAAAGAATGCTGAGCATTAGTACCAGGCTCACCAAAAATAATTGCACCGGTGGTATAATCAATAAAATTCTTATCCTGAGTTACAGATTTTCCTAGACTTTCCATGGAGAGTTGCTGAATATGTGGAGCTAATTTTGAGAGGGCATCACTATAAGGTATAATTCCCGCGGCATTATATTCTAACGCATTAAAATTCCAGACATTGATCAATGATGAAATAAGTGGAATATTTTTTTTGTTATCAGTATTTTTAGCATGCTCATCAAGTTCATGGGCACCTTTGAGAAAATTTTCAAAAACATCATATCCAAACGCAAGGCTTAAAGGAAGGCCGCCAACAGCAGAAGTTATACTATATCTTCCACCAATAAAATCAAACATATGAAATGATTCAAGAACCGGATTTGCAGGGTCATCTCCAGGGCTTCCTTTGCTGGTAACAGTGATAAGGTGGTTTTCAGGAGTAAGATCATTGTTTTTTAGATAAAACATAACCTGGTTCAGGTTTGCCATGGTCTCGATTGTTGTATAGCTTTTTGAGATTACAATCCATAAAGTTGTTTCAATGTTTATCTTTGAAATAGTTTTACCAAAGCAGTCAATATCAACATTACTGAGGAAATGAAGATTTAGCTTGGTCTGATAGTTACTTAACAAGGCATTATAAACAAAATTGCATCCTAAATAAGAACCTCCAATACCAATGATAACAGCATCTGTGAAAGCTTTGCCAGATTTAGTTGTAATGGTTTTGTTATGAATTTTTAAAGAAAATTGTTTGATTTTTTTGTTTACCTGAATAATATCCGGTAAAATATTTTTATTATCAACAAATATTTTTCTGTTGGAGAAATCTCTTGTTGCAGTTTGCAGAGCTGCTCTGTTTTCAGATTGATTAACAATAACACCATCAGTCATATCAGAAAACTTTTCTCTAATCATTAATTCCTCTGACATTTTTATTAATTCAGAGAATATTTTTTCATCAATTCTTTGTTTTGAGTAGTCATAAAAAAAGTTACATTTTTGTTTTGAAAAATTTTTAAGTCGATTTTTTGTATTAATTAAATTTTTCAAGTGAAATTCTTTTTTATTTAGCTTATAAAATTGATTTTGAAGAGATTGCCAAGCATCAGTATTTAGGAATGAATTTGATTTATTCATTTGTATCTCCTATTGATTTTTTGAAAGGATAATATAAATATAGTAAAACAAACTTTTATTGTTGACAACCAAATAACAAAATATTTTATTGGGAACTATGAATAATTTAATAAAACATACAAAGCTTATGGATAAAGGAGTTACTATCTTAAATCCCGAATCCGTACTGATTGGAGAAGAAGTTGACCTGGATAGAATATCAGGAACCAATGTAACCATTTATCCAGGGGTTAGACTCTTTGGTGAAAAAACTCTTATTTGCAGTGGGGTTAAAATTGGAAAAGAAGCACCTGTTACAATTGAAAATTGCTATATCGGGCCTGATACAACTTTAAAAGGTGGCTTTTTTCAAGGTGCGTGCTTTGCTGGTAAAAATTCATTTGGATCAAGTGCTCATGTCCGTGAAGGTACAATTCTTGAAGAAGAAGCAAGTGCTGCACATTGTGTCGGTTTAAAACAGACAATTCTTTTTCCTTATGTAACTCTGGGGAGTCTTATAAATTTTTGTGATTGCTTTATGGCAGGAGGGACAGGCAGGAAAAATCACAGTGAAGTTGGTTCCTCTTTTATTCATTTTAATTATACTCCAAATCAGGATAAGGCAACAGCTTTTATGGGTAATGTTTATCAAGGAGTTTTATTAAATCAGAATCCAATCTTTTTAGGAGGGCAGGGCGGTCTTGTGGGCCCTTGCAAAATAGGATTTGGCTGTCTAACTGTTGCAGGAAGCATTATCAGAAAAGATGAACTGAAATCTGATAGATTGCTCCTTGGTGGTTCGTTAAGAGAAGCATCAATTGCTAAAGGGGTTGAAATATATAAAAATGTTTCAAGGGTATACAACAATAATATTACATATATTGCCTCTTTAACTGCTTTAATGAATTGGTACAGGGAAATCAGATCATTGTTTTCTTTCGATTATTTTTCAAAAGAACTTTATAACGGCATGGTGAAAACATTAGAAATTGCCATAGATGAAAGGATTAAAAGACTCGAAGAATTTGTAAAAAAACTTGAAATATCAAAACAATTACTTTTGTCCACCTCCGGCAAGAAGACCAGCACTATTGCAGAGCAGCATAGTGCAGTTATTAATAATTTCCCTGAAAATAAAGAATTTTTAATTAATCAAAAAAAGGTAGACTTTTCAGATTCTATCCCTAAGATGGTTGTAAACAAAAATAATTACATTGAATTTATAAAAAATCTCGATTCGGCAGTTGCTTCAAAGTTGAGCAGATGGCTTTACAGCATAGAATATAAAATTATAGAAAAGGTAAAATTATAGGTTTAAAATATATGAAAGAAAAACTTTTTGGAACTGATGGTATCAGAGGTGTTGCAAACAAATATCCTATATCCTGTGAAATTGCTTTAAAAATTGGAAGGGCTACTGGTTGCCTTGCAAAAAAGAATGGATATAAATCAGTGGTCATTGGAAAAGATACACGTAAATCAGGTGACATGATAGAGGCGGCTATTGTGTCGGGTATTGTATCAACAGGCATTAATGCCTTGACCGTTGGAATTATCCCAACCCCTGGTGTGGCATACCTTGCAACAATTTTTGATGATGCTGGTGCAGGAATCGTTATTTCTGCTTCGCATAATCCATATTCAGATAATGGGATTAAAATTTTTAACGGGCAGGGTAAAAAGCTTGATGAATCTGATCAGGCTTTTATTGAAAGCTATATTAGTAATGACAAAGAATTTGTGGGGACGGATGATATCGGTGTAATTTCTGCTGTTGCAGATGGAAATAAAAAATATTCTGAGTTTTTAAAATCAACATTAGATTTCACAATTATAAAAAAGAGAATAAAAATAGTTATTGATTGTTCCAACGGAGCTTCGTATAACACTGCGCCGTTAGTATTTGAAGATAAATATTTTGAAACCAAATTCATATTTAATAAACCAGATGGAAAGAATATCAACGAAAATTGTGGTTCTCAATATACTGAAACTTTGTCAAGAATCGTAGTTGAAACGACTTCTGATCTTGGTTTTGGTTTTGATGGAGATGCGGACAGGGTTATTGCAGTTGATGAAAAGGGTCGTGAGGTTAAAGGGGATAAAATCCTTGCAATATGTTCTAAATTTTTAAAAGAGCAGGGCGCTCTTCCCAATAATACAGTTGTCAGTACAATTATGAGTAATGTTGGATTGCTCAAATACCTTAAAGAATTAGCAATAAAACATATAATCACAGATGTTGGTGATTCTAATGTGATCAAAGAAATGAAAAAAAACAATGCCCAAATTGGAGGAGAGGATTCAGGCCATTTAATTTTTTCAAAATATCATACAACCGGTGATGGAATTTTAAGTGCCTTACGAATAATCGAAGTGATGGCCGTTACAGAAAAGCCACTGTCAGGGCTTGCTCAAGTCATGAAAGTATATCCTCAAGTTTTAATGAATGTAGAAGTTGATAAATCAAAGCCTGATTTTATGAAAATAAAAGAAATTGTTGACAAAATAAAACAAGTTGAAACTGAGCTTGGCTCCAATGGCAGGGTTTTGATAAGATATTCAGGAACTCAGCCATTATTAAGGGTAATGATAGAAGGGCCGGATAAGGAAGCTACAATCGACTATTGCAAACAGATTTGTGAAACGATTAAGGCATATCTATAAAGTTAAAAATAAAAATGATGGGATGTCCTAAAGAAAGTTTTAAAATATCCCATCGTGATATTAAATTTAATCCCTTGAAACACCAATTATTCTAAGAAGCATTAGAAACAGATTTATAAAATCAAGATAAAGTGTTAAGGCTCCCATTATTGTGGCTTTTCTTACCATAGCACCAGTGGCATTCCCAGGCATAGTCAGAGACATCTCTTTTAATTTTTGAGTGTCATATGCTGTGAGCCCAACAAAAATAATTACTCCAATATATGAAATAAGCATTGTGATTACCGAGCTGCCAATAAAAATATTGACCACTGAAGCAATGATTATTCCAATAAGCCCCATGAACATGAAGCTGCCAAGAGAGGTAAGGTCGCGTTTGGTAACCATGCCGTAAACACTGAAGCTTCCAAAAGTTAATGCACAGATAAAAAAAGTTGAAACTATTGAAGTGCCAGTATAGCGGATAAAAACATAAGAAAGCAGGACGCCCATCAAAGTGGCATAAACAACAAAAAGTGTAGTGGCAGTTGATGCACTAAGTTTCTGAATCCTTGATGAAAGAAAGAAGACAAGCCCTAATACACCAACAAATAAAAGAATTTGAATTATTGGGTTTCCATAAATTATATTTAAAAGAGTTGGGCTTTGTGAGACGGTGTAAGCTGTAAAACCGGTTAAGGCAAGCCCGATAGTCATCCAATTATAGACGCTTCTTAAAAATGTATTAACTTTAGTTGCAGAACTTGTCTGAGCTCTTGCTGAGTATTGAGTATTCATTGTATTTTCTCCTGATTTATATTTTTTGATTTTAGTCTATGTTGATTCAGATAAAGATAACACAGAATAGGGACATTTCAAGAGGACTTTAATACTTTTGTACTAAATACAGTTGAATGTGGATTAGAATAAAAAGTTTACATAATAAATATTATCGGACGTTGATTAAGCAGGGAGAATAAAATATAGTTATTGCCTTTGGTTTTCTTATGATTTATAAATATTTCAATTAAAATTAAGAATTTATAGAGAATAATATAAAAAATGACATCTGAAATCTTTACAGTTTCAAAACTTACAAAGAGAATTAAATCACTTTTAGAAGAAACCTATCCTTTTGTATGGATAACAGGTGAGATCTCTAATTGTTTTACACCTTCTTCAAACCATTCATATTTTTCATTAATAGATGATTCAGCTGTAATCAGCTGTGTTGTTTTTTCAGGCCAGAAAAATAAATTAAAATTTGACCTTCAAAATGGTTTAAAGATTACTGGCATGGCAAGACTTTCTCTTTATGAACCTAAAGGCTCTTATCAACTAATTTTTGAGCATATTGAGCCTGAAGGTGCTGGTGCTTTACAGATTTCTTTTGAACAGCTTAAAGAAAAATTACAAAATCAGGGCTTGTTTGATGAAAAACATAAACAAACTATACCATATCTTAGTTCTAAAATAAGCATTATCACCTCACCAACCGGAGCAGCTGTTCAAGACATTATTAATGTTTTTAAAAGAAGATTTTTAAATTGCACTTTAGAAATTGTTCCTGTGAAAGTTCAGGGAAAGACTTCAGACAAAGAGATTGTTTGCGCTATTGAGCTTGTTAATAAAATTAATACTTCAGAACTCATTATTATTGCGAGAGGAGGCGGCTCATTTGAAGATCTTTCTCCATTTAATACAGAAATTGTTTCAAGGGCTATATTTAATTCTAACATACCAATTATTACAGGTATTGGACATGAAACAGATTTTACAATAGCTGATTTTGTTTCAGATTTACGCGCCCCTACGCCCTCTTCTGCTGCTGAACTTGCTCTTCCGGAAAAACAATATTTAAGGAAAAAATTACATGATTTAAATTTTTATCTTTTTGAAAATATACAAAAACATTTTTTGAATTTAAAAAACAATCTCTTATCTTTAAATTCAAGGTTAAAAAGCCCTCAAAAAATACTTAATGAGATGAGAATAAAACTAGATGATTATAATATTCGATTAAATAATATTGGCAATCAATACCTTAAAACAAATAAATTGCGTATTAATGGATTGATTGAAAAACTCGAAGCTTTGAACCCTATGGCCGTTTTAGAAAGGGGATACAGTATAACAAGGACTCACCCGGGGAAAAACATTATTATTGATTCAGATATGGTAAAAAATGATGATTTTTTAGAACTACTTCTCTTTAAAGGAAGTATTGTTACTAAAGTGGAGAGAAAAACATGACAAAAAAAATACAAAAATTAAAATTTGAAACTTCTATGGAGGAGCTTGAAAATATTGTTAAAGAGCTGGAATCAGGAGATCTTCCTTTGGAAGATGCTATCAAGAAATTTGAATCTGGCATGAAATATTCCACATATTGCAATGATATCCTTGATAAAACTGAAAAAAAGATATCAATTTTACTAAAAGATGCTAATGGTAATATAAAAGAAGAACCGTTTGAAAATGAATAAAAAAGCATTTACCAAGGAATTTAATTTAAAGTCTTACTTACAAGAAAAGAGAGAATTTACAAATAAAAATCTTATAAAAATTCTTTCTTTATATGATAAGAAAAGAGAATTAATTTCTGCTATGGAGTATTCGCTCATGGCAGGGGGAAACGACTACGACCTGTTCTATGCATGGCTTCAGCAGAATGTATTGGTAAATCAGCTAAAAATACAATCCTGCCGGCCTGTGCCATTGAAATGATACATACATATTCATTAATACATGATGATTTGCCTGCCATGGATGATGATGATTTACGAAGAGGCAGGCCAACTCTGCATAAAAAATTTTCTGAATCAACTGCGATTCTGGCTGGTGATGCTCTTTTAACCCACGCTTTTTACATTCTTTCAAATCCTGAAATTATATTCTCAAAAGACCTTTCAAATAATATTCTTTTAAGTATAATTGCAAAAATTGCTGATGCTGCAGGAACTAATGGTATGATAGAAGGCCAAATGCTTGATATGCAAGCAGAACATTTACTGCAGCTTAAAAACAAATCAAAACAAAGCACTGGGGGTTTTGACCCACTGGACTATTTAAAAAAAATGCATACTTTTAAAACCGGTAAAATGATTAAAGTCAGTGTTGAAGTCGGTGCTATTGCAGCAGGAGCAAATCATGAAGAACTAGATTATCTCAGGGTCTATGCAGAAAAAATTGGAATGGCGTTTCAAATTATAGATGATATTTTGGATGTTGAAGGAGATCCTTTAGTTATGGGTAAACCTGTTGGATCAGATGCAGTCAATAAAAAAATGACATTTCCAGATATTATTGGACTTGAAGAATCTAAAAAATATGCAAAAGAGCTTGTTTCTTATGCCATTGAATCAATAAATATTTTTGGTGACAAAGCTTTACCTCTGCAAAATATTGCAAATTACATAATTAAAAGGAAATATTAATTTATTTTGAGTTTGTTAAAAGAATTGAAAACCAGTCAGGATATAAAAAATTTAACCAGATCAGAACTTGAGCTTCTTGCAGTTGAAATCCGTACCAGAATTATTGATGTTGTATCAAAAAGAGGCGGGCACCTGGCATCAAGCCTTGGAACCGTTGAACTCACAATTGCTATTCATCGTGTTTTTGATCTTCCAAAAGATACACTGATCTGGGATGTGGGACATCAAAGTTATGCCCATAAACTCCTTTCAGATCGTAAAGACAGATTTGACACGCTTCGTGCATACAAAGGAATATCAGGATTTGCCAAGATGAGTGAAAGCCCTTATGATGGCTTCACAGTTGGGCACTCAAGCACATCAATTTCAGCAGGCCTTGGGGTTACTGTTGGTAAATGTTTATCTCAAAACAAATCAAAGGTTGTATCGATCATAGGAGATGGCTCCTTAACAGCAGGGATTGCCTTTGAAGCTTTAAACCAGACAGGAGATTTAAAAAAAGACCTTATTGTTATTTTAAATGATAATGAAATGTCTATATCGCCTAATGTAGGCGCCCTATCCTCCTATTTAAGCAGAACTTTTTCAGCATCCTATTTACAGCAAATGAGAAAAGGTTTTGGAGAATTTTTAAAATCAGTACCAAAAATTGGTACTGATATTTACAAATTTGCAAAAAAATCAGAAGACTCTTTTAAAACATTTGTTACCCCGGGTATGCTCTTTGAAGCATTTGATTTTAATTATTTTGGTCCGATAAACGGTCATAACCTTAATCATTTAATTGATATTCTTGAAAACATTAAAAGTTCTAATGATCCTGTCCTTTTGCATGTTACCACAAAAAAAGGCAAAGGATATGAGCCTGCAGAGAAAAATCCGGTTTATTTTCATGGCGTGGGTTCTTTTGATATCAAAACAGGTAATGGAATAAAAAAAGAAAAAAAGATCTCCACATATACTGAAGTTTTTGGTTCAACCATGATTGACCTTGCAAAAAATAATAAAAAAATTGTTGCAGTGACTGCTGCAATGCCTGAAGGTACAGGCCTTACAGATTTTGCAGAATTGTATCCGGAACGATTTTTTGATGTAGGTATTGCCGAACAACATGCAGTGACTTTTGCAGCAGGACTTGCGACACAAGGCTTAAAACCCGTTGTGGCAATATATTCTACCTTTTTACAAAGAGCATATGATCAGATTTTACATGATGTCTGCATCGAATCTCATGGTGTTGTGTTTGCCATAGACAGAGGTGGGATAGTTGGAGAGGATGGCCCTACTCACCATGGTCTTTTTGACTATGCATATTTAAGAAGTATTCCAAATATAACTATTATGGCACCAAAAGATGAAAATGAACTTGCAAGAATGCTTGTAACTGCGATAGAGCATAATGGCCCTGTTTCAATAAGATATCCTAGAGGAAAAGGTGTAGGTGTTGAGATTGATAAAGATATCCAACCTATCGTGATTGGTAAAGGAGAACTTCTTAAAGATGGTAATGATGTCTTATTGATAGCAGTTGGAAATTCTGTTGTAGAATCCAATAAAGCTTTAGAGGAATTAAAAGAGAAGAATATATCCTGTGCATTGATCAATGCAAGATTTATAAAACCCCTTGATAAAGTTCTGATTTTAAAAATGGCCGAACAGATTGGTAAAGTTATAACAATTGAAGATCATGTTTTAGATGGTGGATTTGGAAGCGCTGTTTTGGAACTTTTTGCTGATAATAATTTATCAAATGTTACAACTAAACGTATAGGAATTAAAAATTGTTTTGTGGAACATGGTCCTCAGGAAATACTAAAAGCCGAGTATGGTATTGACTCTTCTGCTATTTGTAAGGCTGTAGAAGAATTTGTCCAATCTGAAAAAAGTGAATAAAAAGAAAAAAATAAGACTTGATGCCTATATGGTAGAGAAGCATTTTGCATCTTCAAGAGATCGTGCAAAAAGAATAATAATGACGGGCAAAGTATTAGTAAACAATACAGTTATTGATAAGCCAGGTACACTTATTGATTTTGATGCTTTAGTTGTTTCTAAGGAAAAGGATATACCCTTTGTCAGTAGAGGTGGCTTAAAACTTGAAAAAGCTATAGAATTTTTATCAATTAATGTTACAGGCCTTCATTGCCTTGATATTGGAGCTTCAACCGGTGGCTTTACCGATTGCCTGCTACAACACGGAGCTTGCAAAATTTACGCAGTTGATGTGGGTTACGGCCAATTTGACTGGAAGTTAAGACAAAATCCGAAAGTCACAGTTATTGAGCGCACAAACATCAGATATATGCCTTATGAAACAATTGGTGAAAAATTAGACCTTATTGTAATTGACACTTCATTTATATCATTAAAAATTGTTATCCCTTCAGCAGAAAAATTTATGAAAGAGAATACAAGAATTTTAGCTTTAATTAAACCACAATTTGAAGCAGGCAAAGGTAAAGTTGGTAAGGGTGGGGTTGTTCGTGACGAAGAAGTAAGGAAAGAAGTCGTAAATGATATTAAATCTTTTTTTATAACAAGAGGTTATACCGCTGAAAATATTGTACCCTCCCCTATTCTTGGTCCAAAAGGTAATAAAGAGTATATAATTTCCTTGAAATATTCTCATTTAAATGCTTAAGTACCAAGATTCGTTATTGTAATTATGTATTTTAATTAATTGTTAAAGGAGTTGTAATGACAGACCAAATCAAATCAATTAGAAACGTTGCCTTAGCAGGTCATGGTGGCTCTGGTAAAACTTCTCTCGCAGAAGCAATACTTTTTAATGCCGGACTTTTAGAACGCCATGGTAAGACTGAAGAAGGCAATACTGCAATGGATTTTCAGCCTGAAGAAATAAAAAAACAACAGAGTATAAACACTTCTTTTTTTAATTTAAAACATAATAAATTTTCAATTACTCTTCTTGATACTCCTGGTGATCAAAATTTTTTCTCAGCAGCAAAAACTTGTATTCCTGCAGCAGACTGTGTTGGTATATTAATAGATGGCGTTAGTGGTCCCAGTGCAATGACGGAAGCTGCTGCTGTATCTGCAGAAGAATATAATCTGCCTACTTTTCTGTTTATAAATAAACTCGATCGTGAACGAGCAGATTTTCATACAGCTGTAGATGCTACAGCTACTGCTCTTGATAAAAAAATATTAATAACTCAATTACCCATAGGTAAAGAAGCTGATTTTACAGGTATCGTTGATATCCTTACCGGGCAAGCATTTAAATATGATGAAAAGGGTAAGATTGAAAAAATTGATATCCCTTCTGACATGGAAGATGATATTGCAATGGCAAAAGAAGAATTTATTGAAAATGTTGCAGAGCTTGATGATGATCTTCTTGAACGTTATCTAGAAGGAGAGGAACTTACTGAAGAAGAACTTAAAAAAGCCTTTAGAAAAGGAGTACTAGAACTTGCCTTCTACCCTGCTTTATGCGGTGCTGCAACAAAAGCAATAGGAGTTGAACCCTTATTAGATTTTATTAATGATTATATGCCCTCCCCTATTGACAGAGGAGCATGGATTGCAACTGACAGTAATGATAAAGAAGTGGAAGTTGTACCAGATCCTGAAGGCGATTTTTCTGGTTTTGTTTTTAATACAATAGTTGATCCATATGCAGGACGACTTTCTATATTCAGAGTTGTTTCCGGTAAGCTTGGCAAAGATGGAAACTTTTTGAATGTTAATAAAGATAGCAAAGAGAGGTTTTCTCAACTTCTTGAAATTGCAGGTAAAAAACAAATAAATATCAGCGAAGCTGTCCCTGGCTCTATTGTTGCTGTTGCGAAACTCAAAAGTACTTTAACCGGTGATACAATATCAACTTCAGAAGATATTAAATTTGCTTCGGTTAAACCACTTCCCGCGGTTATTTCCTTTGCAATTTCTCCAAAAACAAAAGGTGATGAAGATAAAATTCATGAGGCTTTAAGAAAAATTCTTGAAGAAGATCCAGGGCTTCAGCTCAAAAGAGAAGAAGAGACAAATCAAACTTTATTGTCTGGTGCA
>JAIOSM010000255.1 GCA_021107575.1 Desulfobacteraceae bacterium
GGAACAGCACACAGATTTTATTGTTTCTGTTCTTGCAGAAGAATGGGGATTTTTAGGTTGCTTTGTTCTTTTGTTTTTGTATTTGATTCTATTGCTCTGGGGGCTTAATATTTCGTATGGGTGCAGGAATATGTTCGGGTCTATCCTGGCTTTTGGGATAACCAGTATGATCTTTTTAGAAATATTTATAAATTTTGGGATGGTTATGGGGCTTATGCCTGTGGTTGGTGTACCGTTGCCGCTGGTCAGTTATGGTGGATCGTCAGTCATGACTAATATGATCGGGTTTGGGATCTTGTTAAATATAAGCATGCGCAAATATATTTCAAATTGAGTGGATAAATGGTTTTTGCGTATTGACAAATTTGTATTGGAATGTTACTCAAGTTTCGATTTAAGGTATTAAATGCTGTGCTTAATTGTTTAAGGCAGCCATAAAATAGATAGGGTAAGGTAAGTAAAATTTACAATTTTTTAACGGCGGAGGAATCTTTATGATAACGGTTATTCCTGACGGATCATTTGTCATTCAGATGATCAATTTTTTAGTTCTGCTGTGGATACTCAACCTTGTTTTTTTTAAACCCATTCGTACAGTTCTTATTCAACGGAAAGAGAAAATTACAGGCCTTGAGGACGGAGTTGAAAAACTCGCCAAAGAGGTGGTTGAAAAAGACAATGCATTTGAAAATGGTTTAAAAGAGGCCAGGGTAAAGGGGCTGAAAGAGAAAGAAACCTTTATTGAGGAAGCATCTGGAGAAGAAAAAGAGATCATTGAGAAGATTAACAAAAAGGCTCAGGCTAAACTTGCTGAAATAAAAAAGCAGGTTGCTGAGGAGACTGAGAAAGCCCGTGCTGAATTGGAAAAAGACATTGAAAATTATGCCAAGGGAATTGGAGAAAAGATTTTGGGGAGGGCTTGCTAATGAGAATGTTTAAAATAAGCAACAAGTATTTCAAAATTATTTTCTTTGCATTAATAATGCTTTTTTTTAGCGTAGTTGTCTTCGCATCTGGCGGTGGCGGAGAACATGCTGAACAAGTATCAAAGTGGCATGATATTGATACTTATAAAGTATTAAATTTTGGTATTCTTGCTATTTTTCTTTTTTTTGTTGCTAAAAAACCAGTTAAAGAGTTTTTCACTTCCCGCATTAGTGGCATTGAAAAAGAACTTGTTGAGTTGGAACAGAAAAAAGGAGAAGCTGAGAAACAGGTTGCTGAGTTTGAAACAAAGTTAAAGGACCTTGACGGAGAGTCCAAGAAGATTGTTGAAACTTATATACAACAAGGCAAAGAAGCAAAACAAAGAATCCTTGCCCAGGCTGAAGAGGAAGTGTCAAAGCTTGAAGAAATGGCAACGCGCAGTATTAATTTGGAATTTAAGACTGCAAAGGCCGAGCTCAAAAAAGAAATTGTTGAAAAGGCAATTGCTGAAGCTGAAAAGCTTATTCAAAGTTCGATTTCTTCAGAAGATCAGGCAAGACTTGTTGATGAATATCTGGAAAAGGTGGTGGCATAATGAAAAATTTAGTTATTTCAAGACGTTATGCTAAGGCATTGATGCTTATAGGTAAAGAGGATGGCCAGGCAGAAAGTTACAGAGATGAAATTGGCAGAGTGATTAAGCTTTTTGATGATAATTCAGAGCTTGAACATGCCTTGACAAATCCTCTTTTTAATAAAGATGATAGAAAAAATGTTCTGGAAGCAGTAATGCAGAAAATTGATTTTTCCCAGATCATGAAATCATTTTTAGGTTTACTATTTGATAAAGGTAGAATCGGTTTTTTAAGAGATGTTGCAAGATTATACAATGATTTTGCTGATGAACTTAAAGGCATTGTTCATGCTTCTCTGATTTCAGCAACTGAATTGTCATCAGAGTCTGTTGAAAAAATTAAAGATGCATTAACTAAAAAAACCGGTAAAAACATTATTTTGGATGTTGAGCAGGATCCCGGCCTTATTGGCGGAGTTGTTACAAAAATTGGGGATCTTATGCTGGACGGTAGCGTAAAAACTCAACTTTTCAATATGAGAGAAACATTAAAAAGGGGTGAGAGTGTCTAATGGAAATTAAAGCTGAAGAAATAAGCCAAATTATAAAAGACCAGATAAAAGGTTTTGATAAAGAAGTAGACCTAAGTGAAACCGGTGTAGTACTTTCTTCTGGTGATGGTATTGCCCGTGTATATGGTCTTGAAAAAGTAAAATCAATGGAGCTTGTCGAATTCCCGGGTGGAGTTATGGGTCTTGCTTTGAACCTTGAAGAGGACAATGTAGGTATTGCTATTCTTGGTAATGATAAAGCAATTAAAGAAGGCGATATTGTAAAACGTACTGACCGTATTGCAGAAGTCCCTGTTGGTGAGGAAATGCTGGGCAGAGTTGTTACAACAACCGGAGAGCCGGTTGACGGCAAGGGACCAATCAATGCAAAAAAATTCATGAATGTGGAATTAATTGCTCCCGGGGTTATTGCAAGGAAATCAGTTCATGAACCATGCTATTCCGGTGCTAAAGCAGTTGATGGTATGACTCCTGTTGGACGAGGGCAGCGTGAGCTTATC
>JAIOSM010000429.1 GCA_021107575.1 Desulfobacteraceae bacterium
ATTGATAACAGACATCATGAACGTTGAAATTGAATTTGTGACCGATGACCAGCGTATTCGTCCGGATAAAAGCGAAGTGGGGCGGCTTTGGGCTGACAACTCAAAGGCAAGGGAACTGGCTGGATGGCAGCCGGAATACGGGGGAAAAGAAGGTTTTAAACGCGGCCTTGCTGAAACTATTGACTGGTTTACTAATTCAGGAAATCTTAATAGCTATAAAACTGATATTTACAATGTATGATAAAATAATCGACTTTATACGCACATTATATCCCGAGCAAAGTTCAATCCCGCTCCATGCACCAATATTTTGCGGTAACGAGAAAAAATATATAATAGACTGTATTGATTCAACGTTTGTTTCATCTGTTGGAACTTATGTAGATCGCTTTGAGGAAATGATCTGTGAAATCACTGGCCCAGGTTTTGCTGTAGCCACGGTCAACGGCTCATGTGCTCTACATGTTACACTGACATTAGCAGGCGTTCAGCCGGATGATGAGGTTATCACGCAGCCGCTTAGCTTTGTGGCGACAGCAAATGCTATCTCGTATTGTGGAGCAAAACCCATATTCCTCGATGTAGAGCGGGAAGCATTGGGGCTTGATCCGGTAGCCCTGGGGAATTTCCTGAAATCAAATGCTCGAATAAGAGATGGTAATTGCTATAACAGCGTTACCGGCAATCGAATTGCGGCCTGTGTTCCCATGCACACCTTTGGCCATCCCTGCCGGATTGATGAAATTGCCGAGATCTGTAATCATTATCATATAGCTCTTGTCGAAGATTCCGCCGAATCACTTGGAAGCCTTTACAAAGGCAAACACACAGGTACCTTTGGACTCTTTGGGATATACAGTTTTAACGGCAACAAGACCGTTACCTGCGGCGGAGGCGGGGTGATTGTTACAAACGACGAGGCCCTTGCGAAAAAGGTAAAACACATAACGACAACGGCCAAAGTATCTCATCAATATGAATATGTCCATGACATGACCGGTTACAACTATCGTCTTCCGAATCTCAACGCGGCTCTTGCATGTGCGCAACTGGAGCAACTGAACACCTTTGTAGAAAACAAACGGGAACTGGCAAGCCACTACCAGAAATTTTTTGAAACTCTTCAGATCCCATTTATCAAAGAACCGGAACATGCCCGGTCTAATTACTGGCTGAACGCCATCATCTTGGCAGATAGAAAAACACGTGATGAGTTTTTAAAAACAACAAACGAGGCAGGAGTTATGACCCGCCCTGTTTGGAGGCTCTTGAACAAACTGGAGATGTACAAAGACTGCCAAACCGATGCGCTGAAAAATGCCAAATGGCTTGAAGATCGGATAGTGAATATACCGAGCAGTGTTAGAATGTGAAAGACTAATGAATCGGAATGCTTTGGTATGAGAAAGTCGTCATAACGATCATGCCTGATTAAAAGGAGATAGTATGAATGAAGCCCTGAAATGGCAAAATTTTGAAATGTATGTTCATAGAAGATATTTGGCAAGGTTTATTGTTCGCTGTGAATTGTTTAAGAAAATATTAGATGTTAAGGGATCAATTGTAGAATGTGGTGTTCATCACGGTGGGTGGGTGTTAGCTTGGGCAAAGCTCTCATCTATTTTTGAACCGTATGCTTTGAATAGAAAAATAATTGGGTTTGATACCTTTGAAGGATTTCCAAAACTAGATAAAAAAGATAAAGGAAAAGAAAATCCAAATTACAAAAAAGGGGCGTTTAGACTAGAAAAAAATGCATATCATGAAATTGTATCATCCATAGAAAAGTATAATGATGAGCGATACTTAAATATGTTTGCAAAGGTCGAACTTGTAAAGGGGGATGCAACTCAAACAATACCAAAATACTTGGAAGAAAATCAACATCTCATTATTTCTTTATTATTTATGGATTTTGACCTATATGAACCCACAAAAGTTGCTTTAGAAACATTATTGCCACGAGTGCCAAAAGGGGGAATAGTAGCTTTCGATGAAATAAATAATCCAGGCTGGCCAGGAGAAACTTTGGCACTTATTGAAGAGTTTACAACGTTCAACAAATTAGAAATCCAAAAATTTCATTTTGACACTAACATTGCATACATGAAAATATAATGAATCTTTTTTTTCCAGCAGGTGGACGTAGAGTAGAATTAATCAATTTTTTCAAAAAAGAGGTTAAAGTACTTGGTGGAAAAATTGTTGTTGGAGATATAGTTAATACGTCACCGGCTTTATATATTGCTGATAAGGCTTACTTATTACCCAGTTTTAATTCCGAAGAATGTTATGAAGTTTTCAAAAATATTTATAAGAATGAAAAAATTGATTTAGTTATTCCATTGCTTGATTATGAACTTGATTATTACTCTGCTAACTATATTAGGATGCAGTCGGACGGCATTAATGTAATGATAAGTAGTCCTCAAAATATTGAGATTTTCAGAAACAAAAAAAAGACAAATGAGACATTTAGAAGATTAGGAATACCTACCCCTGTTCAATGGAATTTGGAATCAGCGGAGAAGGAATTCCCTGTGATCATAAAACCCATAAAGGGGTCTGCGGGGAAGCAAATTCATATTGCAAGTGACCAAGCTGAGCTAGAAATGATTATTAATCAAATAGGTAACAAAAAGTTTGTGGAAAAATTTATAATTGAGGAACTTGTTGAAGGTGAGGAAGTTACATCAGATGCCTTGATAGATCTTGAAGATAATATACGCGCCATCTCACAACGAGAAAGAATAAAAGTGCGTGGTGGAGAAGTTGAACGTTCTAAGATAGTAGATTACAAAGATATAAAAAAATATATCGAATTGCTTTTCAGTTCCATTAAAGTAATCGGCGTGTTAAATATTCAATGTTTCTTAAGTAAAGATGGCCCAATTTTTACTGAGATTAACGCCAGATTTGGTGGGGGGTACCCCTTATCATATCATGCAGGCTGTGATTTCCCAAAAGCGATAATAAACATGTATAATAATAAACCAATACAAAAAATGAATGTTAAGATTGGTTATCATATGCTCCGCTATGATAATGCAATTTATCTGGATGAAAATGAACTAATAAAATGATTGAAGCTGTAATATTTGACTTGGATGATACTTTATATCCTGAGTGGTCATACATTAAACAGGGGTTTTGGGCCGTATCCGAAAAGTTACGTGAAGATTTATGTTTACATCGAAAGTATTCTTTAAATCAAGTATATGAAATTCTAGAAAATATTTTCTTCAATAAAACTAGATTTAAGATTTTTAATTACTTGCCTGAGTTTATTCCTGAATTTGAAATTGATGAGAGTTATATTGCTAATACATTGGTACCAACCTTTAGATTTGCCAAAAAGAGACTCGAGTGCTATCCCGATGTAAAATCAACCTTAAATCAATTAAGAGGTACGGTAAAAATAGGGATGTTAACCAATGGGAATGCTAATGTTCAAAATTGCAAAATCGATCTATTAAAAATTCGAAAATATTTTGATAAGATTGAAATTAGTGGCAATTATTCAGAAGAAAAAGCTAAGCCCTCGACTTTCATGTTACGTAAAATACTCGATATATTTGAAGTAAAACCCCATAATGCGATATATCTTGGCGATAACCCTGAAACTGACCGTTGTGCTATAGATATTGGATGTAATTTTTTAAGAATCATAAGAAAACATGGTATGCACAATGATCATAGCTACATAACAGGTATATATCATTCAATAAATAGCCTTTCAGAATTGCCTTATTATATTAAAAATTATCAAACCATATTTGATCTTTCTTAGGAAAATTTGTTGGAATAGTTATGATGCGTTGCCCTTTATGTGGATATTCTAAAGCCGAAAGGATTTTAGAAAAACGAGCTATACCCATTTTTACAAATGCACCTGATAAATTCCAAGAAGATTTTGAAACTTATCGCTGTGATCTTGATCAATGCGTAAAGTGTGGCCATGTCTTCCAGCATATATCGAAAAATTTAAAAATTGCACTGGAGAAGATATACAAATCTGAGCGCGCTCAGATAACAACACCACTCGGCGTGGGTAATTGGGGCAGAGAAAGAGCTCCATATCTTTTCGAAAAGTTGAAAAGAATTGATAAATACAAAAAAAACATATCGGTTTTAGAAATTGGATGTGGGAATGGGTATGTTTTAAAGACCTTAAAGGAAATGGGCTTTCAAAATTTAATTGGAATTGAACCTTCTCTTAAAAAAAGTGAACGAGTCAATGGCATTTTGTTTATTAAAGAATTTGTTTTAAAAGAACTTGAGTTGCACAAAAGTTTTGATTTTATTTTTTCAATTGGTGTTTATGAACACATAGAAGATATTGACAACATAACAAGTTTTAGTAAAAGATATCTGAACCCTGATGGCGAACTGTTCATCTTTGTCCCAAATTGTGAGAAAAGCTTTCTGACCGGGGATCCAGGTATATTTACCCATGAACACCTTCAATATTTTGAAGAAAACTCACTCAAGTATCATTTGTCAAAACATGGACTTGGTGTCATAGAAAACCAATCCGATCATCATGCCTTGGCAATTTACGCAAAGGAAATAAAGGAAATTAGCAGTAGAGAAGATGCTACACCATACGATAGTTATCAAAAAAAAGTTGATAATAAATTGAAGGAAATTAGTAACACTTTGCGAAATGATAATCTTATTGTCCATGGTGCCTGTAATGCGCTAAATAATATATTGGGCTGGCTTGGTGGAAAATTCAATTTTACTCTGGTCGATAATGATGCTACGAAACATGGAAAAATGTTCTTTAATAAAAAAGTTCAACCTATCTCTGCACTTGATTTAGCAAGCTTTGATACGGTGCTTATCATCCCGCCCTTTTTTTCAGAGCCTATTAAAGCTGCTTACAGGAAAGCAGGATTTAATGGCCAATTTAACACCGCAGACTAACTGTATAAATACTTATGGTCTAAAATGACCAAATCTTGTAATTCAGAATTCATTAAGAAAGTATTCATCATTGCTGAAGCGGGTGTCAATCATAACGGCAGTCTCGAACTGGCAAAGGAAATGATCAATGCGGCGGTCGAGGCCGGGGCAGATGCAATCAAGTTCCAGACTTTTAAGGCAGAAAAGGTGGTCAGCAGATACGCTCCCAAGGCGGAATATCAGAAGAAAACAACTACGGCTGATGAATCCCAGCTTGATATGATCAAAAAACTGGAATTAGATGCTGATGCTCACAGAGAACTCATCACCCATTGCCGGCAAAAAAATATACAGTTCCTCTCCACCCCGTTTGATCTTGAAAGTATCGACTTCTTGAATAAACTTGGCCTTGAAATATTCAAAATTCCCTCCGGCGAAATCACCAATCTGCCTTACCTGAGAAAGGTAGGGGTGCTGAAAAAAGAGATAATACTTTCAACCGGCATGGCTGATCTGGGCGAGATCGAAGATGCGCTGGATGTGTTCATGGAAGCCGGAACGAAATTAAAAGATATCACTGTTCTTCACTGCAATACAGAATATCCCACACCCTTTGAAGACGTAAATCTTCGCGCCATGCTAACGATAAAGGCCGCGTTCCCCGGCGTGAATATTGGTTATTCTGATCACACCCCAGGAATTGAAGTCCCCATCGCTGTTGTCGCGCTTGGCGCCAGGGTTATAGAAAAGCATTTTACTCTTAATAAAAATATGAAGGGTCCGGATCATAAAGCATCACTTGAGCCAAATGAATTAAAGGCCATGATTTGCGCCATCCGAAATATCGAAAACGCCCTGGGTGACGGCATAAAAAAAGCATCACCTTCAGAGCTAAAAAACAAAACTATTGCCCGAAAGAGTATTGAAGCCGCATGTGATATCAAAAAAGGAGAAGTCTTCACTAAGAATCATATTACTGTAAAAAGACCGGGAACAGGGATAAGCCCGATGCGTTGGGATGAAATAGTAGGAAAAACATCTACAAAAGATTATCACGAGGATGATCTGGTATGAAACGCAAAGTTTGTATAGTTACCGGTAGTCGTGCAGAATATGGCCTTCTTTATTGGCTGATGAAAGAAATTCTAGGAGATCCCGATCTTGAGCTGCAGATAATAGCCACTTGTATGCACCTTTCACCTGAATTTGGTCTGACATATCAACTCATTGAAAATGACGGATTTCATATCAATAGAAAAGTTGAGATGCTCTTATCATCGGATACGCCAATTGGCATTTCAAAATCTATGGGTCTGGGAATGATTGGTTTTGGCGAGGCTTATGCCGAACTTATGCCGAATATAGTGGTTTTGCTTGGGGACAGATTTGAAACACTCTGTGCAGCTATTGCCGCCTGTGTAGCTCGCATACCAATAGCGCATTTACACGGTGGAGAAACTACACAGGGTGCCATAGATGAAGCATTCAGGCATTCCATCACCAAAATGAGCCATCTCCACTTTGCAGCAACAGACGAATATAGAAAACGAGTAATTCAACTTGGAGAAAATCCCGAAAGA
>JAIOSM010000113.1 GCA_021107575.1 Desulfobacteraceae bacterium
ATTGGAGCAGGGGATTGTGGAGAAAAAATTTATAGAGAGATCCGTGATAATTCTTCTATTAAGTTTAAAGTAATTGGTTTTCTGGACGATGACTTTGCTAAAATTGGTAGAAAGCTTCATGGTATCCTTGTTATAGATCAGATTGATAATCTTGAAAGTGTTGTTAAAGGGTACGGCGTTGAAGAAATCATTATTTCGATTCCTTCAGCTGATGCATCACGAATGCGATACATTGTCGGGCTCTGTAAAAAAAGTGGTGTTGAATTTAAGACTGTCCCTGGAATGGGCGAACTTATAAATGGTAGAGTTACTGTCAATGCCATAAGGCCAGTTGAATACAGGGATCTTCTTGGACGGCAGCCTGTTAATCTGGATGATAAGAAAATTGGTGAGTACTTAGGTGGCAGAACAATATTTGTTACCGGGGCAGGGGGCTCCATAGGCAGAGGCCTGTGTGATCAGATTTTAAGATATTCCCCCGAACGAATTATTCTTTTTGAAAGAGCCGAGAGTTCTCTTTATGAAATTGATCTTGACTTAAAAAGAGTCTTTCCCAACGTGGAAGTTATTCCATTTTTAGGTGATATCACAAACAAAAAAGAGCTTGAAAATGCATTTGAACAATATCTCCCAGATATTGTTTTTCATGCTGCTGCATATAAGCATGTTCCAATGTTGGAATATTATCCTTGGAAAGCAGTTGAAAATAATATACAAGGCACCGAAAACCTTGTTGATGTTGCAGACAGATTTGAGTGTGAAAAATTTGTTTTTGTTTCAACTGATAAAGCTGTAAACCCAACGAATATCATGGGAACAAGCAAACGTGTGTCTGAAATAATTGTTCAGAGCAGAAATATTGTTAAAAACTCAAAAACAACTTTTATTACAGTAAGATTTGGCAATGTTATAGGTAGTGTCGGAAGCGTAATACCTCTTTTTAAGAAACAGATAAAAGAGGGTGGCCCGGTTACAGTGACACATCCTGATATAATCAGATATTTCATGCTTATTCCTGAAGCATGCCAGTTAATTCTTCAGGCAGGTTCCATGGGCCGGGGCGGAGAGATTTTTGTTTTAGAAATGGGAGACCCTGTTAATATAGACAGTATGGCAAGGGATTTGATTAAATTTTCAGGATTTGAGCCTGGAGTTGATATAAAGATCGAATATACAGGATTACGACCTGGTGAAAAGCTTTATGAAGAGCTGATGACCGCAAATGAAAATGTGGTTTCTACAAATCATGATAAAATAATGGTTTTAAACAGTGAAAAATATGACATGGACAATTTTGATGCTGGTTTTATAAAATTAAAAAAAGCTGCAAATAATCGAAATAAAAAAGAAATAATAAATTGCTTGATAGAGATTGTACCAGAATATAAACCTTAAAAATAAATAAAACCAACCTTTGCTGAATATTTATAAAAGTAATAGAATGGAATATCTTATGGATGCATTGGCATCTGTTATAAAGGATCCTTTAGGGGATCCTTTTTTGTTTGAATGGATAGTAATACAGAGTAGAGGTATGAGACAGTGGATATCCATTGAGCTTGCAAAAAAAATAGGAATATGTGCAAATGTCAATTATTTTTTCCCAAGGGAGATAATTGATAAGTTTTCTTTAAAACCAAATGGTGATGTTAATCTTCTTTTCTGGAAGATTATGGGACTGCTTCCGGAGCTGATAGAGGATGAAAAATGCAGTAATAAATTTAGCAGTATAAAGAATTATCTCACAGATGATAAAGGTGGTATCAGGCTTTATCAACTCAGCTGTAATATTGCCAGTCTCTTTGATGATTACAGGGTATATAGGCCTGATATATTATCAAAATGGCAGAATAATGCTGAAATTATTCAAGCTAAAGATAGCTTTTGGGCATGGCAGCCTGTTTTGTTCAGGGAACTGATTGAAAATGGTTTTGAATATGCTCCAATGCAACTTGCAGAAGGGAAAGACCTCCCCCAACGGATTTCAGTTTTTGGAATATCATCTTATCCTCCTTTGTTTTTAAATTTTTTTCAAAATTTAAGCCGGTTTAGTGATATAAATTTGTTTTTGCTTGTGCCTTCAAAAGAGTTTTTTGGGTATTCAACAACTCGTTTTGAAGAAGAAATTGATTCCGTGAATCCCCTTGTTGAATCCCTTGGAAAAGCAGGCAGGGATTTACAGGTTTTAATTGAAGAGTTTGAATATTATGAACCTTTGCCTGATTTGTGGTATGATTCTCTCCTTGGTGCTCAGACAATGCTTTCGTATCTTCAATCAGATATATTAAATCTTTATGAAAGAAAACATGGCAAAGATAGAGAGCCTATAGATATTCCTCTTAAAAAAGATAATTCAATCTCAATTCATTCATGTCACACTCCCATGCGGGAGGTACAGGTTTTTAAGGATCAGCTTTTAAATCTCTTTGAAAAGAATTCTGATTTAAGACCAGATGATGTAATTGTAATGATGCCTGATATTGAGGAATATGCACCGTTGATTGAAACTGTGTTTTCAAGTGAGCATAAGTTTTCCTATTCAATCAGCGACCGAAAACAAAAATCAGAGTCAAAAGCTGTTAAAGCTTTTTTAAAAATTATAAAGACTATGACTTCGCGGTTTGAGCTTTATTCTGTTCTTGATCTCCTATCTATGGCTCCTGTGGCAGAGAAATTTTCAATTGATCAGACTGAGCTTGGCTCAATTGAGGAATACGCAGTGAATGCAGGAATTCGTTGGGGCATCGATTCAGAACATAAAAAGAATACAGGGCTCCCTGAATTTAATGAAAATACATGGCAGTTCGGTCTTAAGCGGCTAATGCTTGGATATGTCATGCCGGATAATTGTGACGCACTTTTTTGCAATGTTCTTGCAGCCAGTGCCCCCCAAGGATCAGAAGCAGAAATAGTTGGAAAATTTGCTTTGTTTTTAGATACTCTTTTCAGAGGAGTACGGTTATTTTATTTAAGTGAGAAAAAGATTTCATATTTTTGCAAAAGCTTTAAACAGATTTTAAACTCAATGATTGCAAAGAGTGTTGATAATGAGGCAGAATTCTTATTCATCTTAGACAGCATTCAAAAAATTGAAAATGAATCCAAACAGGCTTTATTTGATGATCAACTCTCCTTTGATGTTGCCTTGAAAATACTTGAGGATAAATTGTCTCAATCTGTTTCAGCAGGATCGTTTATGACCGGGGGTATTACTTTTTGTAATTTAATGCCCATGAGAAGTATCCCTTTTAAGGTCGTTGGATTAATGGGTATGAGTGAGCAGGATTTTCCAAGGAAAGCCCCTTTAAGAAGTTTTGATTTGATTGAAAAATTTCCAAGAACAGGTGATAAAAATGTCAGGAGTGAAGACAGGTACCTGTTTTTAGAGGCACTGATTTCAGCCAGGGAGAATTTTATAATTACGTACACAGGTTCTGATATAAGAGATAATTCACCAATACCCTGTTCAGCAATTGTAAGTGAATTTATTGATGTAATAATGGATAGCTTAAAAATAAAATCTGAGCAAGATCTGATTTGCTATCATCCTCTTCAGCCTTTCAGCACAAAATATTTTAACACGCCTGGCTTTGAAGAATCTGATTTTAAAAAATCTGGCAAAGACAAGCTTTTTTCATTTTCTCCCTATGCTTTTAAAATTTCAAATAATCTTGCAAACAGGTCAGATAAAAAGGAATTGTTTATCCATCAGGATTTGTCCCTATCTGTAATATCAAAAGAGGATATCCCTTTGATGGATATTTGTTATTTTTTCAAGCACCCCCTGGCATATATGATGAAAAACAGATTGGGTATAATTTTGAAGGAATCTGAAACAATACAGGAAGACAGGGAACCTGTTGTGCTGAACTCGCTTGATGATTTTCAGATAGGATCTGATATCCTTGAAAATGGTATTGAAAACAAACAACTTAATTTTGACTATGAGAGGTTTAGAGCAGCAGGCAAGCTTCCTTTCGGGGAAAAAGGTAAAATTGACTTAGAAGTAATATATTCTCAGACTGAGCCCATATACAAGAAAGCAGAAATAATTATTCAAAAAGAACTTATGAGTTCAAAAAATTTTAAAATTGATTTGAATTCATGCAGTGTTTCAGGCACTATTAATCACATCAGAGAAGAATACGGCCAGTCTATATTAACATTTGGGAAACTCAATCCTCAGCGACTTTTAAAGGCCTGGATATATCACCTTGCTTTAAATGCTTCTTCAAAACAGGGCAATTCTTTAAAAACAGTCCTTGTGGGGAGAAATAACAGCAAATCCAAAGAGATTGCCCAGAAGATTTTATTTGCAAAAATAGATGCAAATAAGGCATACAAATTATTGGCAGACCTTGTAGAATGCTATCAGACAGGTGTTAATAATCCTTTTTTGTTTTTTCCTGAAACATCCTACGAATTTGTGAAGAACTTTTTAGAGACAGATCAGGATAGATCCAAAAGTAATATCTTTAATATTATGCAAAAATGTAAAACAAAATGGTACAGTCCTTTTTTTGATACCGGAGATAAAATTAATAGATATACAAGCCTGTATTTTGGTGAACATGATCTTTTTGAGAGCGTTGATTATTTTATCAGTACCGGGTTTATTGAAAATTCGGTTAAAGTATTTAAGCCATTAATGGAGCATATGAAATAAGATGGAAATTCTGAGCCCATTTGATGTTAAGCTTGAAAACACAATCTTAATTGAAGCAAGTGCCGGAACCGGAAAAACTTATACAATAACTACAATTTATACAAGACTTGTATTAGAAGGGCTCCGGCCTGATTCTATTTTAGTTGTTACATTCACAGAAGCAGCAGCAGCAGAATTAAAATTAAGAATCCGCAAGAGACTTTTACAAGCTTTTTCTTATCTGGATGGCATGTATTCTGATATTGACTCCGATGTTGAATCCAACCGCCAATTTCATGAGTATTTAAGCTCAGGAACTGAAAAGGAAATAATAAATAAAAAGAGATGTTTAAAAAGGGCTCTTAATCTGTTTGATGAGACATCAATTTTTACTATTCATTCTTTTTGTCTGAAAATGCTTAAAGAAAACGCTTTTGAAAGCAGAGCATTATTTGATGTTGAGTTATCAGCTGACAGTTCTTTTATTGAAAAAGAAATATGTTATGATTTTTTTGCAGAAAGGATAAATAATCTTGACCCTCTATTTTTAAAATACTTAAAGAAGAAAAATTTTGTTCCTGAAAAGTTAATAAGAAAATTTAGTAAACTCCTTTCCCGACCCGATATTGAGTTAATCCCTGAGGCCATGGAGTTTATAGATGTTTTTGATGCATATAGAGGTGTGGTCAAAGAGATTGGAACATATATTGAATACAAAAGTAGTGAGATTAAAGATTTCATACAAAATGATTCCGGAATAAATAAACAAAGTTACAAAAAGAATTTAGTTGCCAATTGGCTTGAACAAATAAGCAAACAATTGTCCGCCACTGGCCAGAACACAGTTTTTGAGATGAATGAGAAAGGCGATTCTATATATAAATTCACTTTGACAAGATTGAGTGAGAAATTAAAAACTGGATTTGACCTGCCTGAATATGAGTTTTTTAGCCTTTGTCAGAACCTTTTTGAAATAAGTAAAGTTTTTGAAAATAATATTTTAAGCCTTGAGATTGAATATTTTAAATATTTGAAAACCAAGCTTTTAATTAATAAAGAAAGACTTGGAATCGTCTTTTTTAATGACCTTATAAATGACCTTGCCCATGCACTACACGATAATCCTGAACATGGCAATGCAAGCAGCATGCTAATTTCTGCGATACAGGAAAAATACCATGCAGTCTTGATAGATGAATTTCAGGATACAGATCAGATCCAATATTCCATATTTTCAAAGCTTTTTGCAAACAGAAAGAACCTTTTTTGTATGATTGGAGATCCAAAACAGGCAATCTACGGGTTTCGGGGCGGTGATATTTTTGCTTATCTCAAAGCAGTCGAGGATAGTAAAGAGGTCTATACTTTGGATAAAAATTATAGAAGTGATCCCGGGCTTGTGGAATCTGTCAATGCAGTGTTTGAGAAAAAACTGAATCCTTTTTCATATGAAAAAATCGGGTTTCATCCTGTGACAACGCCTGAAACATCTGAAAATCGTTTATTTAAAAATAATGAAGAAGCTTCTTGTTTTAAGTTCCTCTTTTTGAAGAATGAATATGCTGCCACTGATATAGATAAGAAAGGTTTTATCAAAAAAGCATGGGCAAATGATAATATCCCCTTGGTGACTGCCGAAGATATAGCTAAACTTTTAAATTCTAATACCTTGTTTCAAAAAAGAAAGATTGAACCTTCAGATATTGCCGTGATTGTCAGGAAAAATAATCAGGCAAACAAGATCAGCAAGGCATTGAAATTTTATAAAATTCCTTCACATATTTATAGTAATGATTCTGTGTTTAATTCAGAAGAGGCAGTTGAGATGACAGATCTTTTATATGCAGTGTTGGAACCTGAAAACAGAGGTTATATTAAGGCCGCTCTTTTGACAGATATTTTTGAGTTTTCAGGGAATGACATTGATGACCTTGATAGTGTAGAAGGAGCATTCTCAGACTGGCAGGGAAAATTTAACAACTATCATGCTTTATGGGCAGATCATGGCTTTATTAAAATGATTCAGGAAATTTTTTATTCTTCGGAAGCATTTTCAAAAGAGAATACATCTGTTAGCAAAAGAGCTCTGACAAATTATAATCATCTTATTGAACTTCTTCATTATGCAGAGTCTGAGCAACACTTTTCGCCTGTTCTTCTTTTAAAATGGTTTACCCGGGAACAGGGCAGAGCAATAGAAAATGGTTCCCAGGAAGAACTACGCCTTGAGACTGATCAGAGTGCCGTTTCCATCGTAACAATACATAAGAGCAAAGGACTTGAGTGGCCTTTGGTATACCTGCCCTATTTATGGGATGGTAAGGTTAATTCTAACAAAGATGATTCCTGTTTGTTCCATGATCCTGATGATGGCTACAGGGAAAAATTTGATTTGGGATATACCAATATAGACCGGGCAAGAGAATTGTCAAATAATGAAGCAAACGCTGAGGATGCAAGGCTTCTCTACGTCGCATTGACACGTGCTGCATCAATGGTAAAGATAATTTGGGGGAAATTTAATTCTGTAACGGTTTCAGCATTGGGAGCTATTTTACATGGTGAATCTGTTGCCGATGAAATGGATATGTTAGAAGATATCAAATTTCTGACAAAAAATGGCGCTCTAGGAATAAGTGTTGATATTTATAAGCCTGATGAACTAATGGGGAAAATAATTCCTTATTTTCAAAATGATTTTCAAAATCAGGAAAAATTCTCAGGTACACAGACCAGAATAAGAACGCTTACACGATCAGTTTTTAAATCATGGAAAATTTCAAGTTTTTCATCCCTGATTGCAAAGGCTTCGAATGTAGACTATAAATTTTCAGAAAATAGAGAAATGGAAGCAAACCTTCATGCCAACGCTGAAATAACATTAAAGGATTTTCCGGCAGGGGCAGGCTCCGGGGAATTTTTTCATTCTCTTTTTGAGGACCTTGATTTTGGGGATAATAAAGAGAATATTACAAATCTTGTTAAACAAAAACTAGAAGGTTTTGGGTATAAGTCTGAACTCTGGAATGAAACCATAAATAAAGCTGTACAGCAAATATTATCAACAGAGCTTTTAAAAGAGAATAATAATTTTATATTAAAAAGTATAAAAAATAAAAAACGATTAAATGAACTTGAATTTTTTTTCCCTTTAAAACAGATTAATAGCAAAAAAGTGTATAATTTTTTTAAGAATAATATGAAACACCCTTTGACATCAAAATATGCTGCTAAGCTTTTGGACCTTGATTTTAATTCTGTTACAGGGTTTATGAAAGGCTTTATTGACCTTGTTTTTGAATTTGAAGATAAATGGTATATTGTTGATTATAAATCAAATTTTCTCGGGAAATCATATGATGATTATTCAGCTGATGCAATGAATGATGCCATGATGGAGCATCATTATTTTCTCCAATACCACATTTATGTAGTAGCCTTGCATAAATATTTAATATTCCGGCAAAAGAATTATGACTATAATACTCATTTCGGAGGAGTATTTTATCTTTTTATAAGAGGAATGCACCCCAAATCCAGAACCGCACCCACCCCAATAACAGGTGTTTTTTATGATCGTCCTGATTATGAGTTTGTTAATGAACTTGCAAATAATGTTTTTTAAAATTATTTATAGCCTTATTGCATCTTTCTGATGATTTGCAAGGTAAAAGTTATTATCTTTTTCAAACAGAAAAACACTGTCTAAATATCCTACATGCCCACATTCTTCATGCTTTAAGTCAAAGAAAAATTCTTTTATGGGGAAGATATTCCAGTCGTGGCTTACAAAAATTCCTATTTCATCTCTATCAAGCTTTTGTAACTCTTGCTTCATGAACTGAACAATTTTATCAGCAGTCTCTTCAGGGCCCAACATGATATCTTCATGTATCTCTTTGTTAAACCATGAACGCAGGAAAACATCAGATCCTGCCTCATATACCATACTGATAGCTTTTTCAATATTTTTGATATAAAAAGGTGAAAGGTCAAAGCTGAGAGTTGCGTTATTATTCACTTTTCCATACTTTTGAAAGTAGCCTTTATCTATTAAGTATGCTGTTTCAATACATCGTCCAAAATGGCTTGAATATAATTTTGGACGCGGGTTCTGAGCAAAAGAAGAACCAAGTTGAATAGCTTTATTTTTCCCATTATCAGTTAAACCCATAAAAGGTTCTTTTGTTGCACTCTCATGGAAATGCCTTTCAGAATGGCGCATGATAAGAGAA
This sequence comes from Desulfobacteraceae bacterium, assembly GCA_021107575.1. Taxonomy (GTDB): domain Bacteria; phylum Desulfobacterota; class Desulfobacteria; order Desulfobacterales; family Desulfobacteraceae; genus JAIOSM01. The sequence continues at coordinate 8,881 of JAIOSM010000113.1, forward strand.
ATCCTGTCAGGCTCTGTTCGAATGATTTTTTCCATTGTTTGTATAGTTGCAAGGCTTTTCATCTCATATTTTGGAAACATATATAACACTCCTTTTATCTTTCAATTGGATTGTTAAAATACTTTATGCTATGTTAGCTGTCAACTTGAAAGTTGCTGATCAGTTGATTTGAATTTGGATAGGTATTTATAAATAAGGATACAAACGATGGAACAGAAAATAAGTATAATCGGTGTCCCCATGGACTTTGGGCAACTTCACAGAGGAGTTGATATGGGGCCTGCTGCCATACGGTATTCAAAGCTTATGCCAAGACTTCGTTCCCTTGGTCTTATAGTGGAAGACAGAGGTGATATTAAAGTGCCTGTGCGTGATGCAGTAGAAATGGATGATGGTATACAAAATTATACAAAAGAAATAGCTCAGATATGTGAAGATATATATGAAGAAGGTAAAAGAGCTATATCAGAAAACAGATTTCCGCTTTTTATAGGAGGAGATCATTCCATTGCTATCGGAACTGTCGGAGGAGTATCCCATGAGTCCCCGATTGGTCTTTTATGGATTGATGCCCATGGCGATTTTAATACTCCTGAAACATCACCCAGTGGCAATATTCATGGAATGCCGCTTTCTATATTAACAGGAGAGGGTGAAGATATTCTAGTCAATATCGGGAGGGATGGAGCTAAGGTTGACCCTGAAAATGTTGTACTGATAGGGATCAGGGATCTGGACGAAAAAGAAAAGCAGAGATTAAATGCCAGCGATATAACAGTATTTACAATGCGCGATATCGATGAGCAGGGGATAAGCGCTGTACTTAATAAAGCTTTGATGAAATTTGTACATTTAAAAAAAATTCATGTAAGCCTTGATATGGACGCACTTGACTCGATAGAAGTTCCTGGCGTTGGTACTCCTGTTGCAGGCGGTCTTACATATCGTGAGGCGCATTTGCTGATGGAGATGTTATCAGATACAGGTAAGCTTGCTTCCATGGATTTAGTGGAGTTAAACCCCATACTTGACAGTAAAAATAAAACTGCAAGCCTGGCTGTGGAATTGATAGTTTCAGCCCTTGGCAAAAGTATTTTGTAGTTTGCGAAATGTTTTGTTGACTTGTTTTGTTTAAGCTTTTATAATCAGAATTAATAGAATAATTTAAATCATATTTCGCAATAGACATATTTTTTTGATGGATAATTACATTGATAAATAACTGGTCAGGAGATAGAAGAATGAAATATTTCGCAGTGTTATTTGTGTCAATGCTCTTTTACGTGGTCCCTGCAATTCATGCAACAGCTCAGGCAAATGAAGATAAAATCTATGTAGGATCTGAGGTATGTAAAGAATGCCATGAAGGTGAGTATTCCACCTTTAAAAAATATGCTAAAAAATCTACATCTTTTAAAAGCATTATTGCTATGAAAACAAAAATTACCACAGCTGAATTTGAGAGTTGTTTTGAGTGTCATACCACAGGATATGGTGAAAAAGGTGGATTTGTTTCTGAAGAAAAGACCCCGGAACTCAAAAATGCAGGATGTGAAGTCTGTCATGGACCGGGAAGCCTTCATGTAGACACAGGCGGTGATCCTGATGAGATCTATTATAATTTAGACATTAATGATTGCACAAAATGTCATAATGAAAGCAGGGTAAAAGCATTTAATTTTAAGCCTCTATTATTTGGCGGGGCTCATTAATCTGTTCTATAAGGAGTAAGTATGTTATCATTTGTCAGGCAAAGATTATGGGCTAAATTTATAATACCTCTTGCATTATTGGTTATAATTGTTTGTGGATTAATGATTTTTTTCAGTATTTCAACCATGACAGATATGAGTAATTCTCAATTGGAATCCCAAAATAGAAAACTTGCAGAGTCAATCCAGAGCGGGATGTTCGATGTCCTGTCCATTGGCGATAATGATGCTGTTAAAAGACAGTTTGTAAGGCTTAATGAAGAGTTATCAGGTTTAAATGTATATGTCTACGATAGAAATGGGAAAATTTTTTTCAGCACTGAATTAAAATCTGAAGGAAAAAACATTAAACCATATATCGGTGAAAAAGCATATTCAGATATGACCGGCATGATCGAGACCGGACAAGATACAGACCTGATGTTTGAAACAATGATTGGAAAAGAAAAATTTGCTGTTGTCAATATGGTTATACCAAATGAAGAAACATGTTTTCATTGCCATGGCAGTTCAAATAAAGTATTGGGCGGTATTTCAGTATGCTCTACAAAAAAACATGCTGAAAACGCTATTAATCAGGGCATAAGGATGAACTTGGTGATAGGCATTGCAGGTCTCGTAGTTTTAATAGCTTTTGTAGCAATATTTTTCAATTTTATGATTAATAAGAAAGTTAAAATATTGCTTAATGTTACAAATAAAATGCGTGAACGTGACCTTACACACCAAAGCGAAGTAACCGGAAGGGATGAAATGGATCATATCCTTGCCAGAATCAATACTGTGAATAAAGATTTAAAAGAATCTGTTGAACAGATTATCGAGTCAAGCCTGAAGCTTAATAATTCATCACATGGCTTAAATGATATTTCAAAAAAGTTTTTAAGAGTTTGTAATGAAACATCTGATAGTTCAAGTTCTGTTGCAGCAGCCTCTGAAGAGCTGAGCCTGACTTTTAACAGTGTTGCAGGAACAATGGAACAATCCACTGCAAACCTTAATAATGTTACATCTGCATCAGAAGAGATGAGTACAACTGTTAATGAAATTTCAAAAAATACAAATTTAACAAAAACTATTATTGAGCAGGCAACAGAGGAATTCGTAAAAGTCGGTAAAATTATTGATGAGTTGGGGGTTGCAGCAATAGAGGTTGATGCTGAAACAGATGAAATCAGGACAATTGCAGAGCATGTCAGCATGCTTGCACTTAACGCCAGGATAGAAGCTGCAAGAGCAGGTGACGCTGGAAAAGGTTTTGCTGTAGTTGCCCAGGAAATAGCAGAATTAGCTGTTGCTACAAATGATTTTACAGATAAGATTGATGAAAAATTAAAATGGATGCAGGCAAAAGCTAATGAAACAGTTGGAGGGGTTAAAGGGCTTACAGAGAGCTTGAATGAATCTGATCAGGCTGTTTCAAGTATCGCATCTTCAGTTGAAGAACAGAATGTGACAACCAAAGAGATTGTAAAAAACCTTGTTGAAGTCTCAGAAGGAATTTCTGAAGCAAATGATAATGTAAATCAGGGTGCATCTGTTGCAGGTGAAGTTGCCGAGAAAATCAGTGAGGTTGATAAAGCTTCAAAAGAGATGAAAAAAGAGAGTAAACAGATTAATAACGAAGCTGACCTTCTCTCTGAGATGGCAGAGAAATTAAAAGAGCTTTTAGATACGTTCAAGGTTTAATTTTTATTGGGTTTAATTTTATTTTTAATTTTTCGGAGTAATAAAGAAAATTCTTTAACTTTAAAGATGAAACATGCGCTCGAAATAAGAATAAGAAAGCATATTCCTGTGATAAGAGATATGGATAACGCACCTGTAAAATTTGTGTTGTCAATTATTTTTTGAAAATATTGAGTTATTTTTAAAAGGATAATCCCTACTAAGATACTGATACTTAGTATTTTAAGAAAAAATTTATATACTTCTTTTTTCCCTGTATTTTTTGTTTTTAAATTCCATGTTTCATACAAGACAACTGCCTGGATAATTGCTGATAAGGAAAGTGCAATGGCAACACCTTTTGCCTGCAATATTTTCATAAAAAAGAAAAATAACGGAATACTTGCAATTACAGAGACAGTGCTGAAAATTGCAGGTAGCAAAGTATTTTTACAGGCATAGAAACCTCTTGCAACAATAGTCTGGGCTGCAAATGCAAAGGCCCCTGCCATAAAATATGGAAGAATTTCAGATGTCAGGATTGTGGCATGAATATCAAATTTACCTCTCTGGAAAATTATTGCGACAATTTCATATCGCAATACCATGAAAAATATTGAAAACGGGATAACAAGTAAAAGAAATTTTAAAGTATTGTTTAAAATTATATTTAATTGAGTAAAATCACCCTTACCAGCAAGTTTGGCCATAAATGGATATGCTGCTACACCAACTGCCTGCCCAAAAAGTCCTACCAGAATAAACATTATTCTTAAAGCATAGTTAAGAGATGCTATACTTCCTTCCCCAAGATATGACCCAAAAAATTTAAGGAATATTTCAGTGGAAAATGTCATGGTAAGGCCAACCATAAGTGGGATGGTAAGAGCAACATATTTTATAAAATCAGGATGCTTTAAATTTATTATAAAATTGAATTGCAGGTTTACTTTTTTTGCTCCTATCCACTGAATAAAAAAATTTCCAAAAAAGGCACCTGCTAAAACTCCCCAGGCAAAACCTTCCATGCCAAGCCATGGGCTAAGCAAAAGACCTCCGACTATTATCCCAAGGCTGTAAACAAGTGGTGCCAGAGCCGGGATAAAAAATTTTTCTTTGGCAAATTGAACTGCCATAAATAACCCACCAGTAAAAAAGAAAAACTGAGCAGGTATTATAATCCTTGTCATTCTAACGGCACTTTCAAATAAAATCGGATTTTTTATTCCCGGGGCAAATATTGTTACAAGCTCAGGAGCAAGAATGAATGAAATTATTATGAATATTAATAAAAGCAGCCCAAATGTATTAAAAATAATTGAAAAAATTTTCCAGCCTTCCTTTTCATCATTGTTTGCAATATAATGGGCAAATATCGGAATAAAAGTAATAGATAAAAAGCCGCTGGCCACTACATGGTTTAATATTTCAGGAATAATGAAAGCTATCTGATATGCATCTACACTGCCTTTTGCCCCACCGGTAAAAGCTATGGTCATATCTCGCACAAGACCTATGATGCGGCTTAAAAATATAGAGGCCATCATAATAGATGAGGCAATTCCAACTTTTTTTAATAAAGAAGTGTCAGTCATAATAAACAGTATAAACCTTTACCATAAAGAATATATAAAGAAAAGTAACAGATTGGCTAAAATTATGACTAAAATTGTTTGACTAAAGAATAATAGCAGAATAACATAGATTCATAAAATCTAAGATTAATTTTTTATCTATTTTTGAAAGGGTTGTAAGTATATGAGTTGGACAAGATTTGGGTTTGTTGCATGGGCGGGAGCAGCACTTGTTATCCTTTTTCAGGGTATTTCAGGGCTTATGGAATTTAATTCCAGTTGGACTAGAATCACACTCGGCAGTTTCACAAATAACGTAATGGATAAATATATTGTAAAAATTCCTTATGAATCAGTGAGCAATCCTATAAATTATATTGTAAATTCTATGGAATTATTTGTGTTGCTTATAATAGTTGGTTTTATTTGCGTTATTTTAGGTGCTTTTAAAAAAGTATAAAATTTTTGATACAAGTTACACAGGCTATGAGTTTAACCAGTCAGAATGTTTTTGACCTTGCTTCTACAATGCGGGTTCTGACTCTTGCAACTTTTTTGGGGCAAGATGTATGGACAGCTCCTGTTTATTATGTTTTTTCAAACAAAAAATTTTATTTTTTTTCCAATCCAGACTCCAAACATATAAAATATGCACAAGATACAAACAATTCAGAGGCTTCAAATAATCTGAAGGTCACAAGCAATCTGGTCGCAGCATCACTGTTTTCAGATGATACTGATTTTAAAAAGATCAAAGGGCTCCAGATGCAGGGCAAAATTTTAAAGGTTGAAAATAAGAAAGATGCTTTTTTACGTGCAATGGAATACATGAAAAAATTCAAAATTAATTATAATAAAGAAGATATTTTAGAATTTTTTTATAAAAAATATAAGGCCCGATTGTATGAATTTATCCCCGAAATAGTATATTATATGGACAACAGCATGAAGCTTGGTTCAAGAGAAAGGCTTGAATTATGATATTTAAAAGCCTCAGAGAATGTGTCAATTTTCTTGAAAATCAGGGCGAACTTGTAAGGGTTAAAGAAGAAATTGATCCTAACCTTGAAATGGCTGAAGTAACTCGAAGAGTGTTTCAGAATGACGGTCCTGCTTTGTTTTTTGAAAACATAAAAGCAAGCTCTTTTCCCGCAGTGTCCAATCTTTTTGGTAATTATGAGCGAGCACTAAAAATCTTTGGACCTGGTTTTGATAGAATAAAACAGGTTGTCAAAATCAAATCTGATTTAAAATTTTTATATAAACCACCTTTGTTAAAATCCTTTGCATCAACTTTCAAAACTCTTCCTGCACTTATCCATGCTTTACCTGTAAGAACAAGGACCGGTAAAGTTTTGGAAAGAAAAACAAAGATTGAAAATTTGCCCATGATCAGATGCTGGCCAGAAGAGGGCGGAGGTTTTATTCTTTTGCCCCAGGTGTTTTCAATGAACCCTGAAAGAAACAGTATATTGGATTCAAACATGGGAATGTACAGGATTCAGATTTCCGGTGGGGATTATATAAAAAACAGAGAAATAGGGCTTCATTATCAACTCCACAGAGGGATAGGAAATCATCATTTAAAAGCAATACAACTTGGTGAGCCCCTACGTGTAAGTATATTTATTGGTGGACCTCCTGCCCATGCATTTGCAGCTGTAATGCCCATGCCGGAAAACATGTCGGAACTGGGCTTTGCCGGAGCCCTTGCAGGGAGAAATTTTCGGTATTGTATCAAATCAGGATTTGTAGTATCAGC
>JAIOSM010000097.1 GCA_021107575.1 Desulfobacteraceae bacterium
AATCAGCCGCGCGGCTTTTTGCGTCGGCTGCATTAGCTTTGTTGTGCCTTGTTTTTCTTTTCAGTAACTTACAAATATTACAAAGGCTGAGGTTAAAAAAACTATAAATGGCAAATATTTCATTAGATTAATAATATTAGAATTCCAGTCAAACATAATAAATGCGATACCAGTCAGTATGCCTGATAAAAAAACAATCCCAAAAGGTCCTATCGTGAATATGTTAATTATAAGAAACACAGAAATTGCAACTTCGATGATGATAGTACCAATTCCGTTTGGAGAAAAAACGTCATGCTTTTGTCGCTCTAATTTTTCATTCCCTGTATTTTCGAAAATAAACCGATTGAAGATGAATGAGGCAAGGACTGATACTACAACAGGTACAATTAATGAAAAATAGATAGCCATTTGAATAGGAACAGCTCTTAATGCTTTAACTAACGTCTTCTGAGCCATTACCATAGGAATGTTTGGACAAATCAATGAAAGCAATGTCAATAACTTTAGCGCTGCGCCACCGCCACCATAAACTGATGGAGAAATGACTATAGGAGAAACAATTGAAAGTTCAATTAGCAAAATAGCCACCGGAAAGGCATACAAAAGATTCGCAGCAAGAAGTAGTCCATCTGCCGAAATGTGGAGACTGTTCCTTTTGTGAAATAATAGAGCATCTTTTGAAAGCCAAGACTGCACTGTCCCAATACACCATCGGCAGTAACGGGCTCTGTATCGTGCGTAGCTGATGGGTACAGTTTCACTCCCTTCCGTGAACATACAGTAGCTCGTTTTATATCCAGCAGCAAGTAACTTAATTGTAATTGCAAGATCTTCAGTTAATATATTTTCCGGGAATCCATTTACCTTTAAAACCGCATCTCTGTTAAACGCAACAACGTGTCCAACATTAAACCTAAATCCATAAATCATTCTAACTGACAGCAAAATCCAAATTGCCTCTATGCTGAAGCTAAGGTCCTCATTGAATTTTGTTGGAATAAGATTGTTTATTTTACTTCTAAACTGAAGAAAGCCTATGGTTGGGTCACATGAAAGTGTCGAGTCGGCTATTTTAATCATATCTTTTGAAATAATGTTGTCATGATCTACAACGATAAAATATTTGAAGGATCCAGGAATCACACGTAAACAGTTATTTAAATTACCGGCTTTCCATCCTTTGAGATTATTTCTTCGTACCAGTGTGCATCTTTCTTTGTGCTCTTTTGAAAAGTCCTCAACTCTGTTTTTGAACTCTATGGATTCACTATCATCGCAAATAAATAGATGGTCTTCTATTCGCAACACGTCCAGGCAGTTATGCCCAACTTCAGGGATCCAATCATCACGGGTGCAAAGCATAACAGCAATCGGATGTTTTGGCTCATCTTCACTATCTTGATGTTGTCGAATTAGCTTGCGGTTGAATATGTATGCCAATATAGAAGCGATTGAATGCGACAGGAGCAATAACAATATTGTAACTGTAGAAAGCAGTATTACAATATATGCCTTCGAAACGGCGGGATGAAATTCTGTTTCACCATAACCGAGAACCAAGATCATAGCTATTAAGCAAAAAAAAACAACAAATGTATTTATTATGATATGTGGTTTGGGTTCCATCATTTTATGAATGCAATATTATCAATATCGATATGCCCATGTATTATTTGATTCCTGTTGCATCGGATAGCAAGGATAAAATTAAATACTCTGTGAGGATCAAATTTTCTTTGCTGACTGGACCAGTAGGGTGGGGCCATCTTAGATAAAGGAATAGAAATTGAAACCCAATCTGATGTTATTGAGGATATCGGTATCGGATACTCGCACCAATCATAAATACCTGGAGTTTTAGGTTGGTTGTCGGTGGCAATCGCAATGTATAAGCGTAGCCGCGATTTATCGATATCTGAAGGCATTCGCAAACAAATAGATAAATTACTGAATCTTGATATATCGTATGTTCTTTGAGGAGGAAATGAGAAATCCGAGAATACACTTACATAGGCTTCCTGATTAGGAGATAGTCGAGGTTCTAACACAAAGCACATTCTTAAAAAGTTGTTGAGTTCAAGTACACCAGCATTTTTTCGTTCATCTGTCTCAAGTCCATACCAACACTTAGATTTTCCATTAAATTCACTATCTGTTGAAATGCTGAATGTACCTCCTAAGGCGTTTCGAGCATTCCCACCTGGCCCCGTTTGGAAATCCGCAATTAGTCCGTGCTCAGGATAGAGATCCACTTGACTGCCATAGTAGAATCCAATCTGAGTAAGGAAAATTGCTAATAGAATAATTATAACGTATGAAACAATTTTGGGTGGAAGACGTTTTGAAGATTTTCTAAGAATTTCGTAGATTGAAGTGGTAACAATTGATAATCCTATCGAAATAAGGAATGCACGCAATTGTTGAGGTATGCTCTGCGACAAAAGATATGCCGAGGCAGAGAATATTATTCCGAATACTAAAAGCCCAAGATGCAATAGAAATGAATGGCCTCGCTTATGCTTTGAATTGGTTTCTTCCATTTTTCCTTTTTGCACAACATAGAAGTGAGGGGCGCGGCCTGAAGCCGTCCCCGTATAGGCCGCGATATATTCCGCGTCCCCTCCACTGTTTTGTTCGGCGCTGCCGTTTCAATAGTGTCAAGAATGAAGACCCCCCCTTTGTCTTTCATACACCCCAAAAATTTCACACATCTATATTGATGAGATTATGCACAGTGATCATACCATTTATTTGAATGTTAAGTGGAAGTTACGCGGAAAAAGGAGCGTAAACAACAAGGGACGGTGTCAACTTGGCCCGCTTGATTACGCATAATAAAGTTAGCCTATTCTTTCCCCATAAAAGACCCGATACTTCCATTTTGTATGTTTTTTATTAGCATAAGATCAAAGGTATAAATGTAGTTATTTAGATCATCCGCCACCAGTTGTCTTTTTTCATATGTATTATTTCCCCCTTTGAAGACTCGGCCACTTTCCAACATCCTACCCAAATTGATAAACTTTGTCTGAATATTATGTTGTAGAATATTTCTTGCTTCTTGACCAAAATAAATTTGAGTAAGAGCTAAATTTCTATTTAAATTCTCATTCCATTCAAACAATGTTTCTCGATAATGAGTCCATCGGATATCCATAACCTCACTATCAACTTTATTACCCAGTCCCATATTGATACGCCTCATGCGGTAAAGGCGCTTATCCATCAAACTGCTTATTTCTTCAAATACTTTTGTAGCCGCTTGTATCTCATATCTTTTTTGCTCGGCATTTATTTGAAACTCAGCAGACCTAGTTTGCCACGAATAGCTTAGGTATCCACCAACAATAGTTGTCAAAAAAAAGCCAAGAAAAAGTACCATTATGTCATGATACTTTCCGAACGCTTTTCGATCCCCACTTTGTTTCATACACATTCCTTTTGTGCCGTCCCTTACAGCAGCAAGGTTAGAATTAATACAATGATACAAATTTGTTAGGCAATCATATTATCTCTTTTTAGGTCCAGTTTCTTTTTCATATCTTTTGCCTCAGGGAGTGCCCTAAATATCGCTTGCCATACAACATCCAAGTCTTCTTTTAATCGATCTCTGTCAGAAAAGAGGGCCTTTGTTTCATGGCCAATATCTGATATCATATCTTTAAGCTTATCCGAAGCTTCCTTCCAAGTTTGTTCCCAGCTTTCAACTTCTGATTTGTAGATTGAAAGCTCCCTTTTTAAATCATATAGGCTTTCTTCAAGTTTCTTATTGTTAGACCTGAGATCATCCACTTCTGATCGTAAGTGATGAATTTCAGAGGATAAGTACTCGTTACTATCTTTATATTTCGATAACAATTGTTTATATTCATAGATAAAATACCGCCCCATGAACAGAGCAGCCAATACAGCAATTATGAAAAGAGATAATTCAGGCAGTTTTTGAATCAGGATTTGATAGAATTGCATCTCTAAATATCCTCTTTTTTGTAGATTCTAATGTTGCTAATCAGCCGAGCGGCTTTTTGCGTCGGCTGCATTAGCCTGGTTGTGCATTCTATTTGTATTTATCTCCTGCAAAATCACATAACTCTAAACATTTATTGAGCCATGTTTCGTACCAATACCAGCAACCTGCAACCTCTGCACCGTAACCCTTACCTGGGTTCTTTGCATCCTCTGATTTCCACATTTCAACATGTTCAGGGTTTACTCGAAATTTTGGAAATCCAGACTGTTGCACTGCTGCGACAATATCGCTCGGTCGGTATTTTTTCTTTTCGACTTCTTTTTTAACCCAATATTCCTTATCAATTTTTTTAGCCAACTCTGATTTTGGGTCTATGAATTCTACGACTTTATCGGCTTGACCAGGCCGATTAACCAGTTTTTTCTTGAATAATAGGCGATAAGAATAATTTGGGCTGTTATATTCATCGTGGTCCAATTTACCATCAAACTCGACAATATATGCTTTCAACCGTTTTGGGATGTCGGCTTCCAATTTTTTGCCTTGAAGTTGTTCGTCCGAAAGTTCTAAAAATTGTAGAGAATAGC
>JAIOSM010000461.1 GCA_021107575.1 Desulfobacteraceae bacterium
AATCAGCCATCGCTTGAAGCATTCATGTGTTGGTATCATGATAACCAGCCCCCCCCCAGAAGAGACAATATTTGAAAGTTTGTCTAAAAAATTCAAAGGATTTAATAGATGTTCAAGTATTGCATAACAGGTAACAGCATCGTATTGCTTCTCAAAATTTATATTTTCTACAAAATCTTGATATACTGTCAGCCCCCTGCTTTCAGCTATTTCTGATGAATTTTTTGATAATTCCACACCTTCCCGAACTACACTATCAGGAAAATGCATCAAAAAATCACCGGTCCTGCATCCTGCATCTAAAACTGATGAAACTTTTCTGCCCAGTATCTTTTCAATCCTCCAGACTTGTCTATCCCAATAAAAACTCTTTTGAAATTGAAAACCTGCTACCGCTTTATTGTGCTTAATGCTATATTTTTCGTACACCTTTTCGATATCAGCATGATGTTCATTAATGTCGAAAAATCTGCATTTACATTGTTTGCACTGATATAGAGTGTATTCATAGTTTACATACGAGCTTTGTATCTTTTTAACTGGAGTGGTTTGGATGCCGCAAAATTTACAGTTCATATAGATATCCTGACATATTTTAGAATTACTCCCCAATTACCCTCTATTTTCATTAAGATTCTTAATCTCTCAGTTGTTTACAATACCCTTTTATAAGATCATCATAATTGAATTTTGGAGTCCATCCTATATTTTTAATTTTGGTATTTTGGGCTACTACTTTGTTTTTAATATTCCCTACGGCGTTTATCTTTTTAGTAACTAATTCTACTTTTAATCCAAGCTCTGTCAAAATCTTTTGTACAAACTCTTTAAGGAGTATCGCCTCACCCATCCCTAAATTGTAAACCTCACCATCATTATTATGTTCAATAACTTTCATGAAACCCGTATAAACATCATTTATTAGTAAAAAATCTCTATAAGAACTCAGATCACCCAGTTCAATTTTTTCTGTCTTCTCTTTTAATGATAGTTTTACTTGCTTTGCAAAATTTCCGATAAATAATCTCTCGCTCAAGTTCGGTGCAACAACATTAAACAATCTGATATAATTTGCTTTCATACGAAAAGTATTAACATAATATTGGAATAAACTATGTTGCATCAGTTTTGTTAGCCCATATATACTTTGTGGTTTTTCTACGCAAGATTCAACATAGTTATCCTGTACACCATATTCTGCCGCACTACCTATCAAGGTTAGCTTTCCATTAAATTTTGTTTCAATAATAGCATCGAAAAGATTTTTAGAGATTGATGCATTAACTTTATAGCTTTCGGAATAATCATTAGTAAAAATTCCTGCGAAATTTATTATTATCTCAGCTTTAGATTCAACAATTTTATTTTTTATAGAATCGACATTGTAAACCCAATTAATCCCCCTACCGCTTGATAGTTGAACCACCATATTGCCTTCATCTTTTAGCCTGTTTATAAAATACTTAGCAATTGCGCTACTTGCTCCCAATATTAAATAATTCTTCATTACTCAAACCCTCGTAAAAAAATTCAGTTTTTCTACATCTTCATTTGCCTTCTCGTAATCTTCCGGCCTACCAATATCAAGCCAATAACCATCGTATGGATAAACCTTTATCGGCTGTTCTTTATCTAATAATGCAAGCATCAGATCATCAAAGCCAAAAGGCTTATTCGTGGGAACAAATTTTAAGACCTTCCTGTTAAATGCATAAACGCCCATGCTTACATTTACCTCATACTCCGGTTTTTCTTTAAATCCGGTTGCAACACTATTATTTTCATCTACATCAATAACCCCAAAATCTATCTTTGCCTTTCTTTTATATGTTGCGACTGTAAGCAATTCTTTACTTTTCAGATGATAATCATAGAATTTTTTAAAATCAAAATCTGTCAAAAGATCACCATTCATAACAAAAAAATCTTCCGGCAAACTTTTTATTAATTTTATAGGCGCTACGGTGCTTAAAGGTTTATCTTCAAAAGAATATTCTATCTTCACACCCCATTTAGAGCCATCACCGAAGAATGCCATAATTAACTCAGCTAAATGGTTCACGCATAATGTAAGGTCTGTAATACCGTGTTTTTTTAGTCTGTTAATCAAAATCTCCAAAATTGCTTTTTCTCCTATTGGCACAAGGGGTTTTGGTATTATCGTGGTATAAGGTTTCAATCTTGTACCCTTGCCGCCTGCGAGTATCACTGCTTTCATATTATTTCTTTTGTTCCCTAAATATTGTAAATGCCGGGTTTATAAAATCTTAAGTGTTCCGGGTTACTGAACCATTTGATAGTTTCTTTCAAACCTTCCTCTAATGTGTATTCAGGACGCCATTCTAAAAGTTTTTCTGCTTTTTTATTGTCTGCCCAAAGTCTTTCCACTTCACTTTTATCAGGCCTTATCCTTGTTTCATCCGTCACTATTTCCACATCAACATTCATCAATTTTATAATCATATGCGCTAAATCACCAACGGCAATTTCAGAATTACTCCCGATATTTACAACTTCACCTATAAACTTGTCCGACTCTGCTGCTTTTATAAATCCATTTGCCGTATCTTTTACATACGTTAAATCTCTGGTGGGGCGGATAGAACCAATTTTAATCTTTTTTATTTTTGATGCAATCTGACTTATAATTGTTGGTATTATAGCACGTGCGGATTGCCTTGGCCCATAAGTATTAAAAGGCCTGATTACAG
>JAIOSM010000196.1 GCA_021107575.1 Desulfobacteraceae bacterium
AATCTGTTTCAATGTTAACAATCTGTCAAGATATTACCGAATTAAAAAAAATAGAAGCCCAACTCCAACAAGCCCAGAAAATGGAAGCCATAGGCACCCTTGCAGGCGGTATAGCCCATGATTTCAACAACATTCTTTTCCCCATTATGGGCAATACAGAGATGCTGTTAGAAGATGCCCCTGAAGACAGTCCATTTCGAGCCAGTCTTGATCAAATTTATGCCGGTGCCTTGAGAGCCAGTGAACTGGTAAGGCAGATACTTACATTTTCCCGTCAGGAAAACAGTGAATTAAAAATGATGAAGATGCAGGCGATTATAAAAGAAGCATTAAAACTCATCAGGTCTACAATTCCCGCAACAATTAAAATTAAACAAAATATACAATCTGACTGTGGTGTGATTAACGCTGATCCAACACAAATTCATCAGATTGTAATGAATCTTTCAACCAATGCTTATCATGCCATGGAGGATACCGGAGGGGAACTGATAGTCAGTTTGAAAGAAATCGAATTAAAATTGAATGATACAAAAAATATAGATATGGCACCTGGAGCTTATGCCTGTCTAACTGTGACTGATACAGGCAAAGGAATGGATAAAAATTTAACAGAAAAAATTTTTGATCCATTTTTTACTACCAAGGAAAAAGGTAAAGGCACAGGGATGGGATTGTCGGTTGTTCACGGTATTGTTAAAAACATGGGCGGTGATATACAAGTTTACAGTGAACCAGGTAAAGGCACTGAATTTAAAGTCTATCTGCCCGTGGTTAAGAGCTCCTCTGAGAAACAAGAGAACCACCAAATAAAAGAACCAATTCAAGGTGGGATTGAACAAATTCTATTAGTGGACGATGAAGAAAGTATCATTATAATGGAAAAAAAGATGCTTGAGCGCCTGGGTTATCATGTCACCTCACGTACCAGCAGTATTGAAGCCCTTGAAGCGTTTCGTGCAGCACCTGAAAAATTTGACTTGGTTATTACTGATATGGCAATGCCAAATATGCCGGGAGACAGACTTGTGGTTGAATTAATTAAAATACGCTCTGATATCCCAATATTACTTTGTACAGGATTCAGTGAGACTATATCTGAAGAAAAGGCTGAATCTATGGGTGTAAGGGGTTTTTTATTGAAACCAATGATAAAGAAAGATTTTTCACAGAAGATACGTGAGATGCTGGATAAGGAGGAAAATGCCCAAAGTTTTGATCATTGATGATGACCTGGAAATCTGTGAAATACTTGTTAAAAGGTTTAAAAGATTGGATCATGAGGTAAAGTATTCTTTAACCCTGGGACAAGGTCTTGATAAAATATTTTCAGAGGACTTTGATGTTGTATTTCTTGATGTCAATCTTCCTGATGGAAATGGGATGGACGCCATTGAGAGCATTCGTGAAAAAATTTTTGCACCGGAAATAATTATCATGACAGGTAAGGGTGACCTTGAAGGCGCAGAACTTGCCATGAAAGCAAGGGTGTGGGATTACATACAAAAAAGTGGGACACATAAAGAATTTAAATTTTCTCTGATCCGGGCATTGGAATACAGACAGCAAAAGCAATCCAAAACAAGTACTAAAAAAATTAAGAGAGGGGCTATTATTGGAAAGAGCAGGCAGATAGAGGTCTGTCTTAGAAGTGTTTCAAAAGCCTCTAACAATGATATACCTATATTGATCTCAGGAGAAACAGGAACCGGCAAAGAGCTCTTTGCTAAAGCTATCCATGAGAATAGTTTACGATATCAAAATGATTTTATTGTTGTGGATTGTGCCTCATTGCCAGAGCACCTTGTAGAAAGTGTTCTTTTCGGCCATTCAAAAGGTGCTTTCACAGGCGCTGATTCAGATAAAATAGGATTGATTAAATTGGCGGATAAAGGAACTCTTTTTCTTGATGAGGTTGGAGAGCTTCCCATGGCTGTTCAAAAGAAATTTTTAAGGGCGCTTCAGGAAAAAAGATTCCGTCCAGTGGGAGGTAAAAAAGAGATTTCAAGCAATTTCAGGCTTATTTCAGCCACTCACCGCGATTTGCCTGAAATGGTGAAGCAAGATAGGTTCAGAGATGATTTTTATTTCAGAATTGCTTCTCTATCAATAGAAATCCCACCTTTAAGGGATCGCAAATCAGATATATCCTTATTGGTGACATATCACATGGATCGAAAAGAAAAATTTTTCGATGAATTTCCCCATCAAATATCGGATGAATTCCTGAAAAACCTTTTTGGATATGATTGGCCCGGAAATGTGAGGGAGTTGCTTAACACAATAGATTACGCATGCAGTGAGGGCTTTCAGGAACCTATGCTGTTTGCCAAGCATCTTCCGGATCATATCCGTGTATTTAATATTAAGGCAAGAATCAAAAAACACAAAAGTTTTGAATCAAAACCTGATTCATATAAAAACAGAGCCCCGGTTGAGCAACTAGGGCTTAAAGATTATATTGAAAAAATGAAGCATAATTATGTAACAGATATCATATCTCATACCCATGGAGATATTAAAACCGCCTGTCGCTTATCTGATCTTTCCAGAGGACACCTTTATGCCCTTTTAAAAAAATATGATATCAGCAGTTCGTAAAGTTGTCATATTTTTCTGACTGTCATATTTTTCTGACAAATACTTCTAACACCACTGTTTTTGGAATAATTCCTCTAAAAAAAATAATCAAAAATTAAGTCTTTCCAAAAGTTGTCATATTTTTCTGACAAAATTTAAATTAGATATTTTTTATAACTACTTGAAATATCTTTGTTTTGGCATTTAATCCTTTTGGCACGCAATATGTAATACCTATATCAGAAACAATCCAAGGCAAACCATTTAATTGCGATAAAGGAACAACGATGAAACTTGTATTTTTTATACATAAAGATTCTTCTAAAAAGGGGGAAATTCTTCAAAAAATCATTAATACAAATTTTTATGGTACTAAATGTCAGATTTTCAGGGCTTTTGATACTCTCAAAAAAAGCTTGAAAAGAGAAATCCAACTAACTGAAAACGAAATATTTATATTGCTCGCTGAATCTGTTAGTAGATTAAACGAATTAAATTCGTTTATTGATTTATTAGAAGGTAAACGTATTATCTTAATTCTTCCTGATTCATCGAAAGCATCTCTTTCCAAGGCATCTAAGTTTTTTCCAAGGTTTTTTACCTCTATTAGCGACACCTATGATGACCTCTGCGATGTATTAAATAAGATAATTAACCAAGAGAGAATAAAATTAAATTAATATAAGGAGGAAACTGACAATGGCTCAAGTGGAAGAGACAATGGATCAGGTAATTAAGGCAACTGGCCTGAAAACAGGGAAGTATTTAACTTTTTCTCTGGAAAAAGAAGAATACGGTATTGGTATTCTTAAGGTAAAAGAAATTATTGGAATGATGCCCATCACATCAGTTCCGCGAACTCCTGAATTCGTAAAAGGGGTTATCAATCTCCGTGGCAAGGTGATTCCAGTCATTGATATTAGATTAAAATTCGAAATGGAATCTATTCCATATACCGAAAGAACCTGTATTATTGTAGTGGAAATAGATTCTGAAGAATCGACCGTGCTGATCGGTATTGTTGTTGATGAAGTATCTGAGGTGTTGAATATCGGTGAGAAAAATATTGAAGAAACTCCTGCCTTTGGGACAAAGCTTAATACACATTACATCCTTGGGATGGCTAAAATAGATGGCGGAGTGAAAATACTGCTCAATATCGATAAAATATTGAGCAGTGCAGAAATCTCAAACTTGGAAAACCCATGCAAAAACGATTAATGGAATACCTTTTTATTCCAAATCAAGTATCTTCTGCCAGTCAATCTCTTTTGATGATGACGATGATTTTAAAGATTTATAATTTAAAACGATAAAATATTAAAAAGGAAATTTAAAATGGAAGATTCTACTGGTACCATGGACCAGGCAATCCAGGAAATCACAATAAAGACGGGGAAATATCTGACATTCACACTTGCAGATGAGACTTATGGCATTGGTATCCTCA
>JAIOSM010000098.1 GCA_021107575.1 Desulfobacteraceae bacterium
AAGAATAAGATGGTTTACTAAAGCTTTTAACAGTGTACTTTCCGGACATATACATCCTGAGCCTCCAGTCTCAACAGTTCCCATTACAAGAAGCCTGACACCATCTTTTTCAAGAGAGAATCTATCTGGAATATCATCTACTTTTGGGTTGAGTGTAAAAAAACCACCTATTGTTCCGGGTACTGCTCCTGTTCGTTCAAGAATAAGGTCTTTTAATTCTGAAACAGGTATTATGGGTTTGCTTTCATCAATTCCAAGACCAGCTGCAAGGTTTGTAACAGGGTCTGCATCTATGGCAATAACTCTTTTATTTGTATCGGCTATACATCTTGCAAGAAGGGAAGTAACAGTTGTTTTGCCTACTCCTCCTTTTCCGCCTATAGCGAGTTTTAAACTCATTTATTTCTCCAACTCTTGTTTAATTGATCCTTTTTCATCCATAATAAAGATTTTATGCCCGGTTTTTTTTGCTTGCGTAAGAATATCTTCTTTAATAATCGCCTGGACTTCATATTTATGATTCATAACGTCCTTTGGCATTAAAAGAAAACATTGTTGAGCTTCTTCTTTTGTTTTAAATATCGGTATAAAATCCGTATTGGTTTCATCATCTTTAAATCCCATTAATTGATCCTGATTTGTTCCTGGATTTTGAATAATACAATAAAACCACTCACTTTTTTTTTCCAGTACTGCCATGCTTATGCCTTTAATTAATAAATAATAAAAGCCCCTCATCTAAAATTAAAGCAGAGGGGCTTTTTGTTCTATTTGTTAAAACTACTTAGATTTTACCTATACTTCAAGCCATGAATCAGAATAAAGAGAAGTACCAAGAATTATATTAACTGTTTTAACATAATCCTGCATTTCTTTATCAAGGCTTGCCATATCAGGTTGATTCCCATCCATAACTCCATAGATAAGATCAACTATATCCTGACGCTGGCCTTTTGCAATGGCAGTAAGTCCGTCATCCAGCGGATCTGAAATTACAGAAGCCATACCATATTTTTGAAGCATTACCATATATGTCTGATTAAGTATTGGTCTCAAATGTACAGGTGGTCCGTTGGAAATATTTGAAAGACCACAAGTGCTTTTTGCGCCTGGAGCAATATCCTGCAGCATACCCTGAAAATCCATCAGGCATATTGCCTGAGGCTGTTGGATATTAACAGGAGTAACAATGCCATCAACCCATATTTTTTCATTTGGAATACCTGCTTCATTTGCAAAATATATAAGCTCAACAGCAAGGGCAGCTCTTTCATTTTCATCTCTTGGAAGCCCGTCAGGCCCCCACATCAGTGCAACAAAGTCTGCATCAAATTCAGCTGCAAGTGGCACCATTTCCTCATATCTTTCAGGTCTTACCATGATGGAGTTGACAATGTGAGGTTTGTCAGCAGGTTTTAATACTTTTAACCCTGCTCTTATGGCACCAATATTTGAAGAGTCAAGGAGTATTGGTACTCCGGGAGCTGCTTCCTGAACCAGATTACAGACCCAGGGCATTAATTCTTCACCGAATTTTTTGGCAGGCCCAAGGTTAATATCAATATAATCCATTCCTTTTGTTTTTTGCAGCTCAACTTCTTCTAAAATTGGCTTTGGATCACGTTTAGCAGGATCAGCTTCCTTGAACTGTTTTCCAATTTTTGTGGAAATAACATTTAAACTTTCGCCAAAAAGTATCATTTTAAGTAAGTCCTTTTATATTAAAATTATTTTGTTTTAAGAAAAGCCGGAATATGAGCAGCTTCTCTAGGGCCTACAGTAATAGTCCAGTCAGCAAGTTCTTCTTCAACTTCACCTGCAATTGCAGCTGCATAACCTGGAATAATAAGCTCTGTATTTTTTGTTTTATCAAAGATACCGCTTTTCTTTACGAACATTCCAACATCATCGCCTGCAAATTTACCGGCAGCCCATGCTGTAAGAACACTTAATCCTTCTGAGTCTTTAATCAGCAACCAAGTTGGGACTTTGCTTGCTTCGATTTCGCCTGAAACAATAAAACAGGTAAGAGCAAAATTCGTTGTAACAACTATAGGTGATTTGTTATCAGGAGTACCTATTTCATAGATACCCTCTGTGACTGTCATTGGTCTTTGAGGATCAGTGTAGATATTGAGTCTTTCAAGTAAAAGTGGGAAAAGTGACTCAGCTGTGAAATCAGATAACACAACAATTCCGCCATATTTAGCTATGAACATTCCTGCTATCATAGTTTCCATATCAAGGTTGGATGCCATCTCACATGGGA
Organism: Desulfobacteraceae bacterium; assembly: GCA_021107575.1. Classification (GTDB taxonomy): domain Bacteria; phylum Desulfobacterota; class Desulfobacteria; order Desulfobacterales; family Desulfobacteraceae; genus JAIOSM01. The sequence continues at coordinate 2,270 of JAIOSM010000098.1, forward strand.
ATGATATTGTTGGAAAACCTAAAGAACGGTTACTGTCTTTTAATGCAGCACGTCTGATTGCTACTTGATCTTCCAGTGCCTGTTTAATTTCCCTGGCTCCTGAATCAATAACAATATCTTTTACATCCATTTCTAAAAGTTTCTCTGTAAGAGGAATAAGATCAGCTACAGAGTCAGCTTTTACAGCAAGGGGAAGATCATTGTCTTTGGCAAGAGCTCCCAATGCATCTATACTGTCTTTTGTAGCAGCATAAAGAAGAGGTCTTTTAAAACCTGCTGTTTCCACTCCTGCTTTCATAACATCAAGATCTTCAGTCATTAAAACAAGGTTGAATTCTGATTTTTCAGCAATTATTTTTGCAAGAGCTGCAAATGCGTCTTTGCCGTTGCCTGCATCTTTTAATACAAGCAGCTCAGGTCTTAAATTAAAACCAACACGTTCATACTGGAAGGCATTGTAAATTAGAAGTTTTTTTTCAAGTTGAGCAGCATCAGTATCAGATGATACTGTGGCAGCAATAATAGTTTCATTAAAAAATGTTTTTTCATGTCTATATAATACGGTCTCACCGCCTGTTGTTTTCTGGCGAACACCCTTTCCGAGTATAACCGGTCTTATCGGAGGGGCAGATGCTTCGGAAAGTTCTGCTTTTGCTTCGTCAGATACGTATGGACAGGCGTCAAGTTCAGCCTTTCCTGAAGCAAGATTCATCGCAAAGGCTAGGCATGTAGGAACACCGCACTCCTTACAGTTTGTTTTTGGAAGGAGTTTGAATATCTGAATACCTGTTAAAGCCATTTTAATCTCCTTAAATTAATTAATACACTTAATTTTCAGGGCTGTGAAGTATCTCTGGTGATCACAGCCCTGTTTTTTTTAGTTATTAGTTTGTTTCTATCACACAAGTGATTCCATCTTTAGAGCAGGATGTCCCTTTTCTTTGAGAAACGGCATGATCTCTTCTTCAGTAATTCCAACAGTCTCGTCTGCAATCATGTCATAAAGATCAGGAACGCCCATGTCTTTAGCTCTGGCATCAATTCGCTCTTTAAGCTCTTCTTTAAGAGCTTTTGGCATCCAGACCATTCTTAATAGACCACCATCTCCAAGTATGAATTTACCCTGGGTAATATTATATTTAGAATGACCAACAAAGCCCGGTGATGATGCTCCACCACCCATAACTCCTGCAAGTGTGGTAAATTTCATTCCACATGGTGTTTCACCTGCATAATCACGTCCAACAGTCATTACACCGTTGCATCCCGGAAGCATTGCTGCAATACATTCACAGCAACCACATGTTGTCATAGGATCTATAACCATTGAATAGAAATTATAATGGGTTACACCACCTCTGGAAGCTTTGAATACAAAGTCGTTGACACCCTTCCACTGACCAAGTACCGGATCAATACATTCACCCTTTTCAATGGGCTGGTTAGGTCCGGTCGGGTTAATTTCAAATGATGCCTTACAATCCATCCAGTTGTATGCACCGCAAAGTCCGGTTCTTTCAGGACTAACTGAACAAACATGGTTAGGTGCAAAAGATTGACAAAGAGTACATGAATAATAAGTTTCTACATCTTCATCTGTCATATTATCAACACGTGAATCACGTTTTTGATATTCTGCTCTTGCAGTTTTTGTAAGTTTATCAACAGCTGCTTTTTTTGTATAAAGTGTGATTTGAACTTTATCTACAATGTTTCCAAATTCCTGATGGAATTTAGCATGGAGAACTGTACCAATCTCTGCAAGTTTAAAGCCTTTTTCAATAGCTGCTTTGCTAATACGTATCCAGGAAATATCTCTTTGACCAATATGCATAACACTCTGGATATAGTTAACAAGATGATGGATCTGTCTTTCAATGATAGGTTCAAAATCAGGCTGGAATTCACGTCCGGCAATTTGTACAAAGATTCCAAGTGGAAATGTGTCGCCTTCTTTAATGCCGTCAAGATCAGGACCTTCCATTATTACTTTACCATCTTCAATTTCACCTATTTCAGCCATTTTAACAAGCTCAGTACATTGGCTTTTCCCACCACCGCACTGGGCATATAGGTCAGCACCACGTACACGTTCACCTTCGTAAGCAGGACCAAATGAACATGAGATGTCAACATCAGAAACAAGTGTTTTAAGTCCACGAACCTCAACTGATTTTGCGCACATATCTTCATGGGCAACAGGAGAGACAACATGCTCATATGTACAAATACCAGTAGGAAGTATAGCAGTAATGTCTGTATCGGCTATGGTTGGGAAACCCCAGTTTACACAGCCTGCTGCAGCAACACCCCATTCCGTTCCAACTTCACCCAGAGCATTAACAAAGGCAAATACTCTTTCTTTGTTGTACATGAGGATTTTTTTATAATCACCAGGTTGAACACCACCAAAAGCCATTGCAACTCTATTGGCAAAACCTGCAGCAAATACTGCAGATGAGATGTCAGGACCGAAACATGCTATTCTTGTACTCCAACCAACCTGAACCCCGGCTTCAATAAGCTGTTCAACCAAGGTAGTTCCGTTGTGGTTCGCAGCACAGAACATGTAAAGACCTCTTTGTTGATAATCTTCAATGATCATTTTAGCTGTTTCAGGATCTGGTGCCGAACCTACGATTGCAGCAAACCCGGGAGCAGAACCGTCAACAAACTCTACGCCTCTTTTCCTGAATATTGTATCATCTGCAGCACCAGTCCATATTTTCCCATTCTCAATATCCGGATCTTCTGCATGGAGATAAAAATCGGGTTCATTAAGGTATCTTAGCGCTTCTATGACTTCAAAGGATATAATCCCTGCCATTCCTGCATCTAGAAGAGGTCCCAGGAAGGGAAGCCAGTTATTATTTTTAATATGTGGGGGAAGAAGTCCCCGTGCAATATCTAAAGGTTCCTGCAAATCTTCAAGGGTTTCAACCTTGATTCCAAAAAGTGAATATATTA
>JAIOSM010000435.1 GCA_021107575.1 Desulfobacteraceae bacterium
CGGACGATCCCATGGAACAGGAGGAATGAATAATTAAAGGTTGTTTTGCTTTAGCATAGACCAAAAGCGCATCCACCATTTCTTCGGCATATTGCAAAGGAGATAAAGAATCCACAAGATTTAACATTACCGGCTTATCCGTACTTCCCCAGATCATCCGGGCCATTTCCAAAGACTGCTCGGCGCAAGCTTTAGAAGACGTACTCCCCATGAGGGGTTTATCTGTGAACAATATAGTTGACAACAGCATATCAAGATGGGCTGTTGCAGCCGGGACATCATTGGGCTGGACTACAATGGAGCTGTTAAAATCAAGTGCCTTGGATGTCTGGACAAGTTTGCAAAACTTTTTTGTGTCATCCAGCACTGCATGCCGCATTTCACCGGATGTCTCTATGATAAAGGGCGGGCCGTAACCCGGCGCCATTCTATAGCTGTCATCACCTATCACAAAACTGTTGTTCTCATTTCTGGCATGCAGTTCAAATATCTCCGGTACAGTTTCAAGGGCTTTTTCAATGTCCTGCTGCTGAAAAAATACCATTTCCCCATCTATTTTAAAGCCATGGTGTTTAAAAATCCCAAGAGCTTCTTTGTTGGGAAACCGGATACCGGTTTCTTTCAAAAGTTCCAGGGAAGAGTTATGGATTTTATCGAGCACTTCATTGTCAAAGTTAAAAAGAACACGGTTCATATCGTCTGGTTCTCCTTTTGGTGTTGTCTAAACTGTTATATACTGGTCAGGCAGCGACCAGTTTACGGATAAGTTCAACTGCTCCCGGCGCATTATCACTAAAGCCGTCAGCACCAATCTGTTGTGCATAGGCATCTGTTACCGGTGCACCGCCAATTATTGTTTTTGCTTTAAGACCGGATTCCTTAAGAGCATCCACTGTTTTGGCCATTGTAGGCATTGTAGTTGTTAAAAGTGCAGACAGGCATACCACATCAGCATTTTGAGCCTGGGCCTCGCTCACAAATTTATCTGTGTCCACATCAACCCCCAGGTCAATAACATTGAATCCTGCACCTTCTACCATCATAGCCACAAGATTTTTACCAATATCATGCAGGTCACCTTTTACCGTACCAATGATAACTGTGCCTTTTTCCATCAGTGCATCACTCTCTAAGTGAGGTTTTAAAACTTCCAGCCCTTCCTGCATTGCTTTTGCAGCCATAAGCATTTCAGGGACAAAAACTTCTCCGCTGGAAAATTTTTCACCCACCACGTCCATAGCTTTGATAAGACCTTTATTTAAAATATCATCAATGGAAATTCCGCTGTCAATAGCGGTTTTGACATTCTCAACTACTGCAACTTTATTAAATACAACAACTGCCTCTAAAATATCTGTTACTGACATTTTCTTTACTCCTTGTTATCCAAATTTAATTTTCATAATCTTGTTACGCAGAATAATTTTTTTAAATTTTTAATCATGATATTGCTACTTCCATTGAAAATTTACTACTTCTCTGTCCATTGCGAGATAATTTTCCTTAGGTGTAGAGGGTGACGATGTCCCTGCCGTAGAAAAAATATACCCTGTCATCCCTTTTGCTCTGTTTAAATGTATCAGCGTTTCCTTAGCCACCTCTTCAGGTTTGCCGATTAAAAGAGGCCCATTGGGATTAATATTATCAAAAATACAAATCTGATCCTTGACTTTTCCCTTTAATTCCCGAATGTCCAGAACCTTTTCCTGGGTAAGGTTACCCGGCATGATACCATGAATATCCATTTCAAGAAGCATATCCACAATACCTGTTTTTACAATATCCCCGCACATGTGGGGAAGCACCTTGGAGCCAAGGCGGGATAATTCATTGCACACCTTTGTCGTGGGTTCATGGACAAACTCTTTATAATGTTTTGGGGATAAAAGTACGGGGCATTCCATATCAGCCCCATAAAAAATATAATCCACTCCAGCATCAATCAAAGCTTTTCCAAGAGCAATATCCAAAGGTACAATCGCATCTTGAAGGGCATGCACAAGCTCTGGATTTTCATACATGTCCATCATAATTTCATTAGTTCCCCTTAATCTTGTGGCAATGGTAAATGGTGAAATATATTCACAGGCAATGGGAACTTCATCCTTTAGCTCTTTTTTAAGAAGCCTGATCCCTTCGAGGAAACTTTCCATTCGTTTTGTGAACATATTCTTCCCTGCGATACGCTTTATATCTTCCATTGAAAAAACACTGGTTTTTTTAATTATGGGAAAGACATCTTCAGGGTAGCTCACCTGACAATCCAGGGCTTCGGGAATAATACCGCCGATAAATCCCATTCCCAGCATAACCCAGTCAAATTTAAATTCTTCCAGACTTTTCATATGGACTTTAAGCATCTCCGGGCCCTCCAGGAGGGAAGCTTTAAAAGTAGAGCCAAAATATTGGCAAACCGGTGCTTCAGTAAACGGTGCATTGGGCACCTTATCTACAGGCTTTAAATTAATTGCGGCTTCCATTCTTTCCTTTGCATTCATTTGTCATAAATCCTTAATTTTAATATTTTAATGATTATCCTGATGTTATAATTATAAAAGATGGCCAACATGGCAAATCTCTACAGGCCCTGTCATAACGGCAAGGTTCTGATCTTTGAGTTCTATCTGAACAGATCCTGCCGGCATGATTACAGTCATGTGTCTTTTTTCGGTCAGACCTCTTCTATATGCCGCTGCAACAGCTACACAGGCTCCTGTGCCACAAGCAGTTGTTAAAGCGCCTGGACGCTCCCAGACCGATAGTTTAAGTGTTTCTGAATTTATAAGCTGGGCAACCCCGATATTTGCCTCCTGGGGGAAAAGAGGATGAGTCTGGAGTACTTTGCCATATTTTGATAAGTCAATTGCATCCACATCTTCTACAAAAAAGACTGCGTGGGGATTGCCTATATTCATCCCCACCGGGTCATTTAGCGGTCCTGCCCCAATATTAAGATGTAGTGTATCCATTTCTTCTGATAAAGGAATATCTGACCAGTCAGTCTTGATTTTCCCCATTTCCACGCGCACCTGTTTTTCTCCGGCAAGGGAGCAGGTCAGTATTCCGCCAAGGGTCTCGATTTGAATTTCTCTTTGATTGCATTCCTTTAGCAATAGCCATCCAATGCATCGAGTAGCATTGCCACAGGCTTCCACCTCACGCCCGTCCGGGTTAAAAATTCGGACAAAGGCATATGTATTATGGGCTCTGGGCGGTTCAACAATCAATAATTCATCAGCTCCTACACCTTCGTGACGATTACATATGTGGATAATTTTTTCTGTTGACGGATGATAGGATTGTTTCCGGCCATCTATAATAACAAAATCATTGCGTAACCCATGCATTTTTACAAAAGGTCTGCCCGGTTGTATCAGAGCATTTTTTACGCTTGCAAACCATGGAATTTGCATATTGAAAATCTCCTGAAAAAAAGTCTATAAATCAAATACAAAATGTAATTCACTTTGTCAAGATATTTTAAATATTTTTTACTATTAGCCATAGATAATTTGTAATTAAAAAATTATATCTTCTATCTCTGAAAGTCTATTCTGGAGACCATCCAAAGCATTTTTATGTATCTCTTTTATATGTTTTTTAAGAACCATGGTCGCTGTTTCAACATCTTTTGATTTAATTGCATCAAAAATTGCAGTATGAGCATCGGCCGAATCTTCTGAAGGACGTGAGAATATAAGTTCTTGACCAAATCGCAGGTACAGAAAATCAAACAAATAACGTAAAATTGAAATGGATAAATTCTGACCGGATAATTCTGCCATGGACATATGAAATTGAATATCCTTAACCAGTTTTAGTTTTAAAGATCCTTTTTGGCAGGCATCCAGGTATTCATTCAGAGCAGTTCCAATTCTTTTTGTACCTTGTTTATTAAGGTTCAAAATGGTATGAGCCAACATTTTGGGTTCTATGATACTTCTCAGCTCATAGGCCTCATCAATCTCTCGTGGAGTCACCTTTTCAACAAAAAAGCCTTTATTTTGTTCATGACATACAAGACCCATGAATTCCATATGTTTCAGGGCCTGGACAACAGGTGTTAAACTCATTTTTAATCCTTTGGCCATCTCTCTGTATGGAATCTTTTGCCCTGGCTTGAGCTCATTTGAAAAAATCATCTTTCTGATATCGTTGTATGCTTCCCTTGTAAGATCTTTGCCCTTGGAATTTTTAATTTTCTTTTTTAGGATCAATCTCAACTCCTTTTTATATTCAATTCATAATTCGATTTTGAAAATTTTATTTTTTTGTAGATGTTAGCAATTAAACTCAGGGATGTCCAATACTATCCTTACAATATAATCAACCTTTTTATAAAAACTTACTTATAATATGGTGCTATTTTTTATATTTGGTTATGTATTATAAAACGAATACAATGCTGCCTTAATCGATGCGTGATTTCTGAGTAA
>JAIOSM010000428.1 GCA_021107575.1 Desulfobacteraceae bacterium
CAATAGATGCTACTCAATTTTTAATCATATTCACCCACAGATTCTGGTGACGAGCCTATCTTTTAAATAATCTTCAACCTCTTTTAACTTATCATCGAATGACATTTCTTCGGAGTCTATAGCTATCACCAACCTATCAATATTATTAACTCCGTTAATGTCGTCAATGGCACTTTTAATTACATCAAAGTAATTTGGATATCCCATTCCTGCAATAATTGCAAAATTATCATTCTTTATATCAAAAATACTATTAACTACAGATAATTTCGGATTAATTAAAGGTATCCACTTCTCATATACGTATCTTTCTCCAATCTCTCCCTCAACAACTATGAAGACGTTCATTCGATTCCCTCCAGAAAAAAGGGATCGTTAATAAGTTGGATAAATCTTTGTTGTTTTGATTTACCGAATCGTTCTATGTTTTCTTCGCCTGATTTTACAGTAATTTTATTTCCTTTGCGGTGAAAAATAAACCAACTACTTGGGGGTATATTATTGATAATGTATGGATGATGGCTAGTAATTATGAACTGAATATCTTTTTCTAGTTCATCTAAATATACTGGGAAAAAATTTATAGCATTGACCCCCAATGAATTTTCATATTCGTCTATTAAACAAATACCACCGTCTGGAAAGAAGTATCCATCAGTAATGATTAATAGTACTTTTTGCATTCCTGATGATAATTGATTAATGGGTAACCAGTTATCAACATACCTTTCTTTAATAGAGAATATCGGGAACAAACCTGGAGTGGGGATTCTTGAGTCATAGTCTTTCAACGTTTGTATTTTACATCTCCGAATAAATGGAAATACTTCCATATATTTATCACATATTGATTTATACAATTCTGGATCTCTTTCAGAAAGATAATATAATTTAATATTCAGTCCGTTATCCCTGTGGTAGATTTCTTCCATATCCAATTCAAGCAATCCAGGTGTAATCATTTCATAACTTACAGCACGGTCTAATTCGTCACTTGAAAAATTTCTTCTTAGTATATTACCAAAACCTTCTCTTATAGGTTTAATCAATTCCTCATTCTCCAACAGATCGATACTGGAACTGTCCCTTTTTAACTTAGGTATATTTTCTCCTAAAAATTTAAAACTATCCGAATTCCTTTCAACAATAACATTCCTTTTATCATGTGACTCTTCTGATAAAACCTCCCTATAAATGAATGGTTTTTTCTCCTGATCTCTTCTAGTCTCAATTTCCCAGTTATACATATTGCCTTCATGAGAAAATTTTACATCCCAGCATCCATCAGATGATTTCTTTGATCCTGTAGCGAGCCTACCCAAATTAAACAAAGTGTTTAAAAACCTGGTTTTTCCCGAAGCAGAATCTCCAACCATTAAATTGATTCTCCCCAAATCAATCATAGAGATCTCCCATCCGTTTTCACTTGATGACCAGTATTTATAATTGATAATTTTCATTTGATGCTCCTATGAAATCTTTTCTTATTTTCAAATACTTTTAACACAATTTTTTTGGATTACAAACACCAATATTAGCTTAATCAACCTGTTAATGCTACTTTGCAATCATAGACCGTTAATAATACCAATCAGCTTGATTTAATCACTTTCATATTTTTATTGACCTTTTACCTTCTCAATTTTGATAATTTTCTTACCACCCTTTTTCTTTCTTCTTATCTCTGCTCTCTTTTCATATATCTTTACTTATCTTCAAATTCATCTTGATAGTATCTTTCAAAAGCTGAATTTGAAATTATTCCGGTTCCTTTTTTAATTTCATCCGGTCTGAAATGTCTTCTCATTGCTTTAACTGTTGAATGCTTTGTCCCTCCGTACAAATCCACTCCCTCTATATTCAAATTCTTACAGGCCCTTTTCCAATTTGCATACAATCTATCCTTTCCAAACATTTTTCCTTTGTGTGGCCCTTTTTCGTGCCGGAAGAAATGCAGATCAGGGAAACCCCGGGCGAATGTTTTCAAAACCCCACCTCTCTATCACAGAAACGGGGCTTTTTATCGATCATTGAGCATTTTCAAACCTTCTTGAGGTTGAAAGAAAAAAATCTAATAGCCGGTTATAGGAATTCATCCAAACTGTTTGGGGGCCGCGAAAAATTTATCGAGGGGTCTACTGAACGTCACCTCCGCCTTGCTCTCTGGCCGCCCCATTGTTCTCTTATAAAAATAAAGAACAATGGAGGTGTTCCACATGAGATATAATCGAAAGTTGTGTTTGAAAGGTTAGGTAGTGTATCCTTCGAGAGATTGTTAGCGCAATATCCCGAGCACTTTTAATAACTAAAAGAAAGGATACACACACCATGCCCAAAGATAACGTAATTGAGTTAAAAAAGCCAGAGCGATTTGTTGATGACCCTATTTCAGCCTTTTCCAAAGAGACCGCCAGCTATTCTAAGGAATGAGAGGAGGTACTTATTGAATAACCTTCTATGCAGATTGTTGGATTTCAGACGCCATTTCCGCTTGGTGTGCTGGTATCGGCTTTATATCCTTTAGCGCATCAGACTCGGATTGTTTAGCAAAATACAGATCCCACCTAAGTTGGATATTCTTCCAGAAATCGGGAGATACACCAAATACTTTTGCAAGCCTCAATGCAGTGCTCGGGGTTATCCCCCTTTTTCCATTAATGATCTCATTCACTCTCTGATATGGAACATTAATGGCATCAGATAACTCCCTCTGAGTGATCCCCATGGGTTTGAGGAATTCTTCCAAAAGCATTTCTCCTGGATGTGTTGGTGCCCTATGTGTTGGTATTCTAATCATGATTATTTCCCTTGTTAAATGTTTTAATGATAATCTGTTATCTCAACATCATCCGGTTCATTTTCAGTCCATTTAAAACAGATCCGGTATTGATCGTTAATTCGAATGCTATATTGTCCTTTCCTGTTGCCCGAAAGTGTCTCTAACCTGTTACCAGGGGGAACTTTGAGTTCATCCTGTGATGTTATTGAATCTAATTGATCAAGTTTTCTTGATGCGATTTTCCATAATGGCTTCGGGCAGGTTTTGCTGGCAACCTTGGTAACCTTGCCATTAAAGATATCTTCCGTTGCCTTGTTTTTAAAGGACTTTATCATGGAAACACAATAACACGGATACCATGCTATGTCAAGATAGTCTTTTTGTGAATTGCGAGCATAAAAAAACCCGAGTGCTCAGGCAACTCGGGGCCAACGAGACTCTAGGTCTTCGAAGGGATAATGAAAATATTATATTTATTGATTTTTAAATTTTCAAGCCTTCTTTTGTAAAGAGTAAAGATGCACCTGAATTTGCGGATCAAAGAATGGGAGCACCATGTATTTTGAAAAATCCGCATTCGAGGATAAAGGTGAACTATTGCCAAGAAATGGATTACACTTTTGCCTTTACTTATTCTTGGTACTCTGTCCCCTTTTTCCTTTCTCAGGCAAAAACGAGGGTGACACGCACAACAGTGGCAATATTCCTTAAAACATTATAAGATCCGGCATTATTACCCGAACATTGGGGATTATTTGAGCCGACACCTTGTACCTGCTGGGAATTATGCTGAAATCCGCTACGTCTGAAACTTCCGTGATCTGGGTCACGACCCTGACCTCATTTATGGCACCGTTTTTAATTTCTTCGGTCAATGTGGCGCTGCCGCTCATTCAGACGGAATTTTCAGCCGATGCCGTTATTTTGAGCTGGGTGGCCACATCCTATATCCTGGCCGCCGCCATCTTTATGGTTCCCATCGGCAAGATTGCCGATATATACGGCCGCAAGAAAATCTTCGTTCTG
>JAIOSM010000122.1 GCA_021107575.1 Desulfobacteraceae bacterium
ATCACTGTATCCAGTTAGCTGTTAAAACTTTGCATAAAGCTCTGGATGAATATGAAAATAATGTTACTTATGAAACTGCAGAAGTTATGGGATGTGATAAAGCTTGCGACAGTAAATGTTGTAACAAAACTGTATTAGAATAATCTGCTTCTTTTAACTCTGGGTTACCAGGCATTTTAACTAACATAATTATTAAACCATTTTACCTTCCCATTATTCCATATTCCGTAAAGATATCAGTGGATAGCCATTCTTCATATTCTACTACCCTTTTTTAATGACAGAACCGGTCAAATACTATTCATACCCTAATTAATTGATAAAACAAGCTGGTATTTATAATTAATTTTGTATATGAATATTATAATGAACCTTTTTTGAGTTGTGCAGTACTCAATATATAGAAGTCAATTATGAGGATCTTTTATAAAAAAGGAGGAAAAGATGAAATCTATAAGCCAATCTTTTTTAAGGTTAATATTATTTACTGCCGTGATAACAGGGTTAATATTCATGGTCACGGGCACGAACCATGCTGCATCTAAGTCCAGTACGGTTAAAAAACCCTCAGCTGCAGAAAAAGGCAAGTCTGCTGTCACCAGTCCGAAACAAGCTATAGCCGGCAAAAAACTGCAAATTATCTATCCCAATGGTGGAGAAAAATTGATCATGGGTAAAGATATTGTAATCCGCTGGTCAGATACCACTTCTAAAGGTACTATTGTACGCGTAGTACTTGTGGACGGTAATAGAGAGGTCGGCATAATTGATAGAAATCTGCCTGCCAAAAAAGGACACTGTGAGTGGAAAACAGGTGATGATCTACAGGGGAGACCTGTCCCTCCGGGAAAGAATTACCGTATCGCTATTCAGGCGGAAGGTACTTATAGTAAATATATCAAGGATGTCAGTGATAGAGTCTTTACTATTGCACCCGAAAAGCAACAACCTGTTCCAGTTCCACTATTGATTAGCAGGCCTCTCCCCGGGGATACCCTCTATATTGGTGAGACCTATAATATTAAGTGGACAGCACCACGATCAAGTGGAGCCAAGGCGAGCATTTATGCTTTGAGGCAGGAGCCAGCTCGAATTTTCCCCATTGAAGTGGATGTCTACAACGGGGGGCATATTCCCTATGAAAATTTATTCTCATGGAATATCACGGGCGCACAGTTTACAGACAAATTAGGGGAGTACAAGATTCGTATTGTTACTGAAACAGGCCTGACCGGGGAAAGTCGGATATTCCGCATTGCGCACAAACCGGGATCAGCGGAAGCAGGAGACACTCCTCCTCCGCCACCGGGAACATCCGATGATGCCGGTGACGGTCCCATGAATGACCTGGAACTGGCACCAATTCGTCCTGGGGACTTCCGTATAGAACGCATTTCAAGGAGGGCCTCGACTGATAGTAGGGACGTCTTCCGGATGTACGTCACCCTTCGAATTCGCAACAACACCTGGATTCCAGGTTCTGGAGCAGGTTCTGGCCCCATGCCGGAGATTGCCAGTGTTCCCTGCGATTGGCAAAAATATGGTCTATCTGGTGAACGCCTGTTTCCTGCGGGTGATAGCGGTAGAATTCAGCTTGGTCCTTTCATTTCCCTGCCCGACGTCACTGCGTGGACTTATGTCCCGGTGGAAGTTGATTTTGAATTGGCAGAAGACTACCATCCCGGCTATCAATTTTACATAAGTTTTGAGATATCTAATGATACAGCGGAGATTTTTAGAGATAACACACCGGGTAATAACACAACCAGGACACCGCGTTTTATCAACCCAGACTTCCTTGATTAAAGGAAGAATCGACCTTACACCTCTCTGGATTAGGATGTATACGTGGACGCCCACGTATACATCCTTTTAATCAAAAATGGGGATCTAAACCCAGGCAAAAAAACAGGAAATGATTGTTGCTAAGAATGAGGCAAAAAGCATAAGTTCGCAGGCCTGTTTTATTTGATACAGATCAGGGTCTTTAAAATCATTACCAATATAAGGTTTTTCAACAAGTTTTTCATGATAATAATTTGGCCCTCCAAGCTTTACTTTAAGAGCACCTGCAAAAGCAGCTTCCGAGAAACCGGCATTGGGGCTTTTATGGAATCTGCCTTCTCTAAAACCTGTTTTCAGTGAAGATAATCCTCTTTTGCCTGGGAGTAAAAATGTTGCTGCTGCAATTATGGTCACTGAAATTCTTGCCGGAATAAAGTTTGCTGCATCATCAATTCTTGCTGAAGCTCTGCCAAATTCAATATACTTATCATTCTTATATCCAACCATTGAATCAAGCGTGTTGATCATTTTATATGCCACTGCACATGGAACTCCTCCAATAAGAACAAAAAAAAGCGGGGATAAAAATCCATCCACAAAATTTTCCGCAACAGTTTCAATGGCAGCTTTCACGACTCCTGTCTGATCAAGATGTTTGACATCTCTTCCAACAATCATTGCAATTTTTTCTCTGCCTGCTTTAATACCTTTTGCCTCAAGCGCAGTTAATACACCGATGGCAGCTTTATAAAGGCTCTTTGCTGATAAGCAAAAAAACATAAAAACTATGCTGATAATTTGACCAAATAGAAAATCAACTGATGTGCAAAAATAAATAATACC
>JAIOSM010000166.1 GCA_021107575.1 Desulfobacteraceae bacterium
AAAATACTTAAATTAGGACTGCCAAAGGGAAGTCTTCAAAATGCGACTATCTCCCTTTTTAAACGCTCAGGCTGGAAAATCAATATAAATGGAAGGAGCTACTTTCCTGACATTAATGATGACACAATCGAATGTGCTCTGTGCAGGGCCCAGGAAATGTCTATTAATGTTGAAAGCGGTATTATTGATGCCGGCCTTACAGGAAAAGACTGGATAGCAGAACATGAATCTGATGTCCATGTTGTATGCGATCTTATATATTCAAAAACAAGTGCCCGACCTGCAAGATGGATTGTTGCAGTTGCCGGAGATTCTCCAATGAACACCCTTGAAGACCTTGAAGGCAAAACCATCTCCACAGAACTTGTAAAATTTACAAAAAGATTTTTTAAGGATAAGGGCATTAATGTAAATATTAAATTTTCCTGGGGTGCAACAGAGGCAAAAATAGTTTCAGGACTTGCTGATGCAATTGTGGAAATCACTGAAACAGAAAGCACCATAAAAGCGCATAATCTAAAAGTAATACATGAGATAATGCAAACCAATACCCAGCTTATTGCCAATAAACAAGCATGGAAAAACCCGCAAAAAAGAAAAAAAATTGAACAAATTGCAATGCTCCTGAAAGGTGCGCTTGTTGCAGAACAACTTGTCTGCCTCAAAATGAACATCCCTGAGAACCTTTTAGATAAAATCATCGGACTTCTTCCAAGCCTGAATGCCCCTACAATTGCTTCTTTATACAAGTCAACTTATTATTCTGTTGAAACAGTTGTAGATTCAAGCGTTGTAAGAAGTCTTATCCCGGAACTCTTAAAAGAAGGTGCAGAAGGAATAATCGAATATTCCCTGAATAAGGTTTTATAATGAAGGATATTGAAATTGCAAAAAGATGTGAATCCATAACTCCGTTTCTGGTTATGGAAATTATGGAAAAAATTCATAAAATGGAATCTGATGGAATAGATGTTATCCATTTAGAAATCGGTGAGCCTGATTTTAATGCGCCTGAGTGCGTTAAACATGCCACAATGCAGGCATTTGATGATAATGAAACAAGTTATACTCACAGCCTGGGAGATGTCAGACTTAGAGAGGCAATATGTCAATGGCATAAAGATAAATACAACACAATAATAAACCCTGACAATATCCTTGTAACTGCTGGAACCTCTCCTGCAATGCTTCTGCTTTTTTCTGTACTTGTAAATCCCGGTGATGAAGTTATTATTTCAGACCCCCATTATGCTTGTTATCCTAATTTTATTAAATTTTATGGGGCCGTCCCTGTAACTGTGCCGGTATATGAAAATGAAGGTTTCCAATATACACCTGATGCAATAAAAGAAAAAATCACTTCAAAAACAAAAGCAATATTGATAAACTCTCCTTCCAACCCAACCGGCAATATAATGTCTAAAAAGAGAATGGAAGAAATTTCCAATCTTGCTGAAAAAGAAGGCATTTATATTATTTCCGATGAAATTTATCATGGGCTCGTGTATGAAGGAAAAGAGCACTCAATACTTGAATTTACTGATAATGCTTTTGTTTTTAACGGGTTTTCAAAACTTTTTGCAATGACAGGTTTAAGATTAGGTTACCTTATAGCACCTGATAAATTTATGCGGGGTTTACAGATTCTTCACCAGAACTTCTTTATTTGTGCCAATGCAACAACTCAAATTTCCGGCACAAAAGTACTCAAACATGCAAAAAAAGAAATCTGTGACATGAATGAGCAATACAATAAACGAAGAATGTATATGGTAGAAAGGCTTAAAAAAATGGGACTTGGCATCACAGTTGAGCCAACAGGAGCATTTTATGCCTTTGTAAACGTCAAAAATATTTCCAATGATTCTTTTGCTCTTGCCATTGATATTCTTGAAAAAGCACATGTCGGAGTAACCCCCGGAATAGGCTTTGGTGCAAATGGCGAAGGATATCTAAGATTTTCCTATGCAAACTCCCTTGATAATATTAAAACAGGGCTTGACCGTTTGGAGGAATACTTTAATAATATATAATGATTATAAAAAATGCTGACTTTATTAAAAGTGCTGTAAAACCGTCACAATATACTGAGCCGGATTATCCTGAGATTGCTTTTGCAGGCAGGTCAAATGTTGGGAAATCATCCCTGATTAACACGCTTGTTAACAGAAAAAAACTTGTTAAGACAAGCTCCAAGCCAGGGATGACTCAGCTTATCAATTTTTTTGTGATCAATGGTGATACATCTTTTGTTGACCTTCCCGGGTATGGATACGCAAAAGTATCTAAAAAAATCCGCCAGACATGGGGCAAAATGATAGAAATTTATCTGAGCACACGCCAAAACTTATTGGGGCTTGTGCTGTTAATTGATATAAGAAGAGGCCCTGAAAAAGAAGAGTTTGAACTTATAAACTGGCTTATTAAGGAAAGAATTAATATTATTATTGTTTTCACAAAAGCTGACAAACTCTCAAAGCCTAAACAGCAAAAAGCTCTTGGGCCCTCATTAAAAAAACTCAATCTTCAAAAAGAAGATATTATTCTTTTTTCGGCAAAATCAAAGCTTGGCAAAGATCAATTATTAAAAAAGATAGAATACATAATAAATTATGATGAATAACTCAAAAAAATTTAAATGTGGATTTGTTGGAATTGTAGGTGCACCAAATGCTGGCAAATCTACACTGCTTAACAAAATTTTGGGACAAAAAATAGCAATTACAACAAAAAAACCCCAAACTACAAGGAATAGAATATTGGGGATTGCAAACAATCCAGATTCCCAAATCATTTTTCTTGACACACCTGGTATTCATAAAGCAAAAGGACTGTTAAACAGAAAAATTGTAGCCCAGGCAGTCCAGGCAGTGAAAGATGTTGATTTAATTATTTTCATGAAGGATGTATCTTCCAGGAAGAATAAAGAAGCAGAAGAAATAATCATAAAGCAACTCTTTTTAGAAAATAAAGATGTGATCCTTGTATTAAATAAAATTGATCTTATTAAAAAACCAGCTATTTTACCGATTATTGAACAATCACGGGGAATGTTTAATTTTAAAACAGTCATCCCTGTTTCTGCAAAAAAAGGGCTTCAAATTAATGAGCTTCTTTTAGAAACTGAAAAAATTCTGCCCGTAGGTCCTCAGCTTTTTCCAAATGATGTATTTACAGATGTTTCAGAGCGATTTCTCGTACAAGAACTGATTCGTGAAAAAATTTTTAGACTTACAGGAATGGAAATTCCCTATTCAACTGCTGTCACTGTTGATGCGTTTAATAATAAAAAAAAAGTTCTTCATATTCATGCCACAATTCATGTAAATCGTAAATCCCAAAAAGGTATCATTTTAGGGAAAAAAGGTGCGATGATAAGAAAAATAGGTGAAAAAGCGCGAATTGATATCGAAAAAATGACTGGCTCAAAAGTCTTTCTCGAACTCTTTGTAAGAGTAACAAAAGATTGGATGAAAAATGAAAGACACCTCACCGAATTTGGCTATTAGATGGTCTCACAGATTGGGTAGTTATGAGGACAATCATGAATAATTTTGATACTTTTGGAGATGAGCGCTCCTTTAAAAAAGAAAAACAGAAAGCAAGAATGCTCAGAAACAGCCAATGGTGGAAAAGAAAACGCTCCTCAGGCATATGCTATTACTGCAATAATAAATTCACCCCAAAAGACCTTACAATGGATCATGTTATACCAATTGCAAGGGGTGGGAGAACTGAAAAATCAAATGTAGTGCCATGCTGTAAAGAGTGTAATACAAAGAAGAGGCAGCTTCTGCCGACAGAATGGAAAGAATATATGAATTCGCTTTCCCAAAAAAATAACAGCGGCAAACTATAGCTGATGCCATGGTGCCTGCCGCTGTTATGATAAAATATTTTTAAAACTATTTTTTAGTGCAAAGCCTGTGAATTGTTTGAGCATGCCACTGGCCGCGTCCTGAAAAAGTAGGTTGCCCCAGTGATATCAATTGGGCTGCAACATCATCATAGGTTGCTCCTTTTTCACGCATGCCATAAATAACGTCCATAATTGATTAACGGCTCATAAGCTTACTATCACAGGCTGTTGCCGCCATAACACCAACAACTTCCTCTTGACCTTTTTTTCTTTTTAAAATCTTTGGTGCAGAAGGTTGTACTTTTTCTGCTTTAGATTTGGCCTGTTTTTTAACTGGTTTAGATACCCTGTTAGGCGCCTGGCGAACTGGCTCTGGTTCAACATAGACTTCTTCTTTTCCAAAGGTGTCATCAGGATAACCATCTATAACAAAGTTTAAGTACCCAACTATATCTTCAATTGCAGCAGCTTGACGTTCAAGGGTGTCATTAGCTTTTTCCTGAACTGAAATAAGGTATTCCTGATTCTTTGCAAGGACATCAACAAGAGAAGAGATATTATCTACAGCATCGGCAAGCAGTGACATTGCAGGATCACTCTGCTGCATTGGTATTTCTTCGACCTCACGTTTGCGACTATGGGTACCGGCATTCCTCGTATTCCTTCCACCACCACTAAAAGGTTGGAATCGGGTATGTTGAGATTGAGCTGCATAGTGATAAGAGGTATCATAATTTTTCCGTTTTTTTCCTGCACGCTGCTTGTCTGCCTGGGCAGATCTCAAATTCTTTAAAAAATCATTCATGATTTCTTCTCCTTATTATTTTGATATACTAATGAACAGCAGTTATTTTTGTATCATTTAGTTATCATTTTATTATTCGCTTAATCAAAATTTAAGTATTTATCTTAAACTTTTGATTGTTTGTCAAGCATTTTTTACGATTTTTTTAATCTTTTTTCTATTTTGACGAGAAAATACCATTTTCGCTGCGTGTCCGGACTATAAAAAAAGCATTGAAACCCTTTCCAGCTTGTGATATACATGATTTCAACAGTTGTTAAATTAATAAAAAGAAGGTGAAATATGATAAAAAATAACCGTGAATACGAAAAAAATTATACAATTTTAGAACCTGATACCATAAAAAAAGAAATTCTTGATCCAATAGATTACATATACAAGTCAAAAAGAAGCATTGACATCACAATGACCAACCCGGAATATACCTCTGTCTGCCCAATGACAGGCTTTCCGGACAATGGATGCATAATAATAAAATACCGCCCGGATCAAAAAATCATTGAGCTTAAATCTTTAAAATTTTACCTTCTCCAGTACAGAAATGTTGGCATGTTTTATGAACACGTTGTAAATAAAATTTTAGACGACCTTGTAGAAGTCGTAAACCCGCTTAGGATAGAAGTTATCGGCGAATTTACGCCCCGGGGTGGCATAAGTTCCAAAGCTTCAGCTTTTTATGAAAGAGCAGAATAGTCTTGTTTGGCAAGGCTTGCACTGAAGTCCTGAATTAATTTGATAGCCTCTGAACATGAATTAATTATAGATAATTGTTTCCGAAAACCGCTTGCTCCGGGAAGTCCCTTGACGAACCATGCAAGCCTGCCCCTGAGCATCCTTGAAGCATGCTGATCATCATAATATTCAGAATAATAACTCACAAGCCTCTTCATAATGCCGAATACATCGTCATTACTGACTTTACAACACTGTCTGTTTTCAAGCAAAGCCTCTATCTGGGAAAAAATAAATGGGTTTTTTAACGCTGCCCTGCCCACCATAACAGCATCACACCCCGTTTCTTCCATCATCAAAAGCCCTTGCTCTGCACTTTGAATATCGCCATTCCCTATAACAGGAATAGATATTTTTTCTTTTAATCTCGCAATCAAACTCCAATCTGATTTACCTTTAAACCCCTGCCCTGCAGTTCTTGGGTGTAGTACAATGCCATCAACTCCACACTCCTGAGCCATTTCAGCAATTCTAAACGCCTGACAGCCTGAACTATCCCATCCTGACCTGATTTTAATAGTCAATGGGAGCCTGATTGCATTTCTCACCGCAGTGATCACCTTTCTGGCGTTTTCAAAATCTTTCATAAGAGCTGCGCCGGCCCCGGTTTTAACTACTTTCTTCACACTGCAACCAAAATTTATATCAATTAGATCTGCCTTCCCCTGCTCCTGGATAAAAGATGCTGCTTCCCCCATTGAATCAGGGCACGAACCAAAAATCTGGACAGATAAAGGCTTTTCTGTCGCTTTTGAATCAAGAAGAGTCAGGGTCTTCTCAGAATTATAAACTATCCCTTTGGCGCTCACCATTTCAGAACATACAAGAGCGCAGCCACACTCCTTTACCAAAAGTCTAAAGGGTAGATTGGTAATTCCCGCAAGGGGAGCAAGAACAGTTCTCCCTGCAAGTTCAAGATTACCGATTTTCATAGGTTGTCATCTTAATCATTATCTTCTTTTATTTCCCGTTTTAATATCGTTGTCAATTGCAGGGTTTGCATAGCAAAAAAGGCAATTGTGAAAGCAGGGGTGCCGTTCATATGATCCTATATCCACAGACTGGGTACATTTGCACCCCAAACTTGTTCTCTGTCCGTAATCTCTCTTAATTACAGGATCACCGCCAAAAAGCTCAGCAAACAATTTACCTGGAATACAGGCACCCTCATTGATATTGCTTGTTCCCATAATATCTAAACAGCCGCCTGAAAAAAGCTCTTTCTCGCAACACAGATCAAGCTCAATCCCTTTTTTTCTAAGCACCTTTGCCATTCTCATAATTATTTTTATCTTTTTTGCCTTGTCTATATCCATTAACAAAGGAACATTTATTCCTTTTTTCTGCAAAAATTGGACGCGCTTTTTAATTTTTCTGTAGTTGTCTGCAAAACTTGTAACACACCTTGTTATACCAAGGTCTGAAGCTTTCTCTGCGATTTGTTCAAAATCTGAAAGGTTATTTCCAACCACACCTGCATCTGTTTTATAATAACAGATGGGATCAAATCTCCATGCAATACTTTTAGGGTCATTCTTTTTACACAACCTTTCAAGCTGTGAAAGCCTTTCTTTTAAAGGAGGAACCCCTGGTTCCAGCATAGATGATTCTGAATTAATGCTAAAATGAAAAAATAAATTATAACCCATTGTTTTTAGCTCGTTGCAGGCACCTGATTCAAGAAACGGGTTATAATTTTTTGACCAGAATACTATTGTATGAATTTTATCAGGCTGAGCGTCAATCCTTTTTGTAACTTTATTGTAAGGATTTGTTACATTAAAAAATCCCTGTTTGATTCTCTCCATAAACCAGTCAATATAAAACGCCGGGATATCAGTTCTTCTGGATGCAGATATTATTTTTTTTCTTACCCGGATAGGGCTTGCCTGGCTAATTTTTGTCTGATTCATCTTTCTTTTTTAATTTCTTCAAATCATTAAAAGAAATAATTTTACATTCTTGTGGTTTGTCAGAATCATTAATGTCTGCTTTTTGGTCAGAAAAGGGAATTTCACTAAGCAGAACATCTTCTTTGGGAGATTCAACAACTTCAATCCTCATTTTTTTACCTCCCATGAAAAATTCTTCA
This sequence comes from Desulfobacteraceae bacterium, assembly GCA_021107575.1. GTDB lineage: Bacteria > Desulfobacterota > Desulfobacteria > Desulfobacterales > Desulfobacteraceae > JAIOSM01. Next base: position 7,489 of record JAIOSM010000166.1, read on the forward strand.
CCATTGATATAGTCATTTCTTAGTATCCAGGTTACAATCTGCAAAGGAAGTTGCAGCATCAAAAGTCTTAAATGATACCAGTCTTTTTTAGAATCAGGTTTAATACCTTCAACTCTGGCAAAAGTCACAGGTGAGCCTTCTGAATATATCAATACAAGATCATTTTCTTTTGCCATAATTATTCCTTAAATATAATATTTAGCTTCTTATCTTTAAAGAAAAATTTATATCACAATTTTTTTATGGTATAAAGAAAAGAATGAACAACAGCCCTATAAAACAAAAAGCTCATAACAAATGGATTGTATTTCTTCTTGTTGCCACAGCAATATTTATGTCAACACTGGATTCAAGTATTGTAAATATCGCGCTTCCATACATTATGGAAGATCTTCATACAAGGGTCAATATTATCCAATGGGTGATTCTTGCTTATCTTGTTTCAGTCTCATCACTGCTTCTGACCTTTGGCAGGCTTAGTGACACACGGGGAAGGAAAATTATATATACATATGGATTCCTTATTTTTTCAGTGGGCTCCTTATTTTGCAGCATTGCCCAAACCCCGTTTTCTCTTATAGCCTCAAGGGGGATACAGGGATGTGGGGCAGCAATGTTAATGGCATGCTCCCCAGCTATTATTATTGATCTTTTCCCTCCTGAAGAAAGAGGCAGGGCTATAGGAATGATGGGTACTGCTGTTGCTGCAGGTTTAACAGCAGGGCCCCTGGCTGGTGGAATACTGCTTGATTTTTTTTCCTGGCGGTCAATTTTCTATATCAATATCCCCATTGGTCTTATTGCAACATTTGCAGGTTTTTCCATTTTAAAAGGTACCAGCGCTGACAAGGGAAATAATGAACCTTTGGACAAAAAAGGAAGTATTCTACTTGTAATCAGTATCTGCTCTTTTATTATTGCCTTAACTCATCTTGACAGATGGGAAATATTAAGCGTTAAGTTATTATCTCTTTTTATAATTTCTTTTATTTCTTTTTTTATTTTTATTAAGACCGAAGCTAAATCAGGCTATCCTCTGTTTGATCCAAAACTATTAAAAATAAAGCTCTTTTTCTTTCCCGTAATATCTGCGGCAATTCTTTTTTCTGCCCTTTTTACCATCACTTTCCTTATGCCGTTTTATCTTACATATCCGTGCAATTATTCTGCATCTACTACAGGTCTTATCATGATTACACCATTTGTATTTCTCTTTTTTTTTAGCCCTGTTGCAGGATCCATATATGATAAAATTGGTTCGAGATGGCTTTGCAGTATTGGAATATCCCTTCTTACATTATCTCTTGCATCATTTATTTTCATAAACACCTCTTCTGATATCATGTCGATTCTCTGGCGGCTGGCTCTTGCAGGTACAGGCACAGCACTCTTTATTTCACCAAACAATACTGCGACTATGAACTCAATCTCAGTATCACAACGAGGCATTGCATCAGGCTCTGTTGCGACCTCCAGAAACATTGGCATGGTAATTGGTATTGCTGTGGCTGGATTAATATTCTCATCAACATATTCAAACCTTACAGACGGTGCAAGCCTTGAAAACTATACACAAGAGATGGATATATTTTTCATGACAGCTTTTAAAAAAGCCATGGCAACAGGAGCTGTTATTGCTCTCCCCGGTATTTTCCTTTCTTATATGCGGGGGGATGACAAACCATAATTTTAAAAATATATTGAAAAATTTACTATCACACTTTTTCAGGAGGAAATTATGAATAAAAAAGTTGGCTTACTTTTATCAGGATGTGGCAAACTTGATGGCTCTGAAATACATGAGTCAGTTGTTACAATACTTGCCCTGGACAGAGCAGGAGTTGAAATTGTTTACATGGCACCTGACATCGAATTTACTGTTGCCAATCATTTAACTTGTGAAGATACAAACGAACGCAGAAGCACTCTTATCGAAAGTTGCAGAATATCCCGCTGTGAGATTGAAAACATTGAGAATATTAAAACTTCTGATATTGATGCCTTGATCCTGCCCGGAGGGTTTGGGGCTGCAAAGAATTTATGCAATTTTGCTGATAAAGACGCTGATGCTGTTGTCCACCCATACGTAGAACAATTAATTCTAAAAATGAATGAACATTCCAAACCTATTGGAGCAATTTGTATAGCACCTGTTGTAATAGCAAAAATTTTAGGTCAAAAAAATATAAAACTGACAATCGGCAATGACATTACAACTGCATCAGCAATTGAAGACATGGGATGCACTCATGTTGATTGCGCTGTAGATAACATAGTAACCGATCATGCCAATAAGATTGTTACAACACCTGCATATATGCTTGGGCCTTCAATAAAAGATATTGCAATGGGAATAGAAAAGCTTGTAGGAAAAATTCTTTCAATGACCTGATAAAATGATTACTAAAAAAAATCGTCACTTTAGCTACTACTTATAACGACATGATAATTTTGCTTTTTTTGTTTGTCTTATATATTCCTGATTAAAGCTTCAGCAAAATCAACAGTAAATGCAGGTAGATTTTCATCAATATTTTCAATGGTATCTCCAGGTCGGTGAAGATTTGAAATCGTGCCGTCTTTATCCTGAGCCGAAAGTGTCAGGCTGGGAATCCCTGCCCTTGCAAACCAGATAGTATCAAAATCTCCTGTATGCCAGCTTCCCTGTTTCACTGAATTAAATCTGGCATCACTTTTAGCGGTCTGTATGGCAGCATCAACAAGCCTGCCCTTATAGGTAACAGTGCTGATACTTCCTGTTTTTGTTATTATTTTAAGATCACCTTTCCCAATACTGTCAAAATTAAGAACAAGGGAATTTTCAGGGGACAGATTGTTTTTATTTTTATTGAAATAATATTTGGCACCGTTCATGCCTGTTTCTTCGGCTCCGGTTAAAACAACTATAACATCCAGCCCTGGAACAGGTTTATCCCAAAGGCGCTTTGCAGTTGCCATGGCGACTGCAGTTCCGGTTGCATTATCTGAAGCTCCGTTTGTGTACCCACATCTT
>JAIOSM010000415.1 GCA_021107575.1 Desulfobacteraceae bacterium
AACCACGCCTTTCAAATACAGCAGCCGGTGCAGACAAATGGATCCCGATTAAACCAGGGACAGAAGCTGACCTTGCTCTTGGACTATGCCACATAATCATTAAAGAAGAAATCTACGATATTTCTTACATTTCAAAATATAATTATGATTTTAAAGCTTTTTCAAAAATGCTGGATAAAGATTACACACCTGAAAAAGTTGCTGAAAAAACAGGCATAGATTTGACTTTAATCAAACAACTTGCACACAAATTTGCATGGGCAGACAATCCTGTTGCAATAGCAGGAAAAGGCCGCGGAGATATAGCAGGAGATGCAAAAGAATTTGCTGCTGTACATGCTTTAAATTGCCTTGCCGGAAATATTAATAAAAAAGGCGGTGTCTGGGTTAATAGAAAAAAGAATTATCTGAAATTTCCTTTAGAAAATCTGGATAATACAGCAAGAAAAGGTTTTGCAAAACCAAGATATACAAGTTTTCAAAGCCTTATCTCCCAAATTGGTGAGTCCTCAGAGTCACCAATACAAGCGCTTTTTATACTCAATGCAAACCCTTGCTACACAATGCATGACAGTGATAAAATAATAGAAGCATTTGAAAAGATACCATTTAAAGTCAGTTTTTCATCTTTTATGGATGAAACAGCTCAACTATCTGATATTATTCTGCCAAGTCATACATTTCTTGAAAGATATGAAGATATTCCATCAGACTCAGCAGGCATTGCAAGAAAAACTGTGGGTCTTTGCAAACCTGTTGTAAACCCTGTGTTTAACACTAAAAATCAGGGCGATGCGATATTGATGATTGCCAAAGCATTAAAGGGAAAAGTTGCTGATAATTTTCCATGGGACAACTATGAAAAATGTTTAAAATCACTGACTAAAAACATCTGGAGTGCTCTTTCAGATAAAGGTTATGTGGTTCTTACCAGCAAACCTTCTTATTCAAAACCATCTGCTGAGTTTTCATACATTGCAAATGGTTTAAAATCTGTCGAAGCTCAGGGTGATAAAAAATCATTTCCCTTAACACTTATCTCAATTGATAATATGAGGATTGCAGGTGGAGAAATCAGTTCATCACCTTTTGCCATCAAAACAGTATCAGATAAAGTTATCAAAGGTACTGATATTCTTGTTGAGATTAACCCTGAGACAGCCAAAAAAGCAAGGCTTGCCCAGGGTAATAAGGCAAAGATTACAACCCCTGTTGGTTCTGCAACAGTGAGAGTAAACCTTTTTGAAGGAATAATGCCGGGACTGATTGGAATGGCTCAAGGTTTGGGACACACTATCGATAACAAATTTGTTGCTGATAAAGGTGTAAATATTAACAAACTTATTGCCCCTGTTATTGAGCCAAGTTCTGGACAGGATGCTGCCTGGGGAATTGCTGCCAGTATTTCCAAGGTTTAACAGATAATATGCAAAAGAGGTTCTGATGACACAAGAACAAAAACACGGAAACACACATAAGTTTGGAATGGCTATTGATCTGGACAAATGTACAGGATGCGGTTCCTGTATGGTTGCATGTATGTCTGAGAATAACGTTCCATTTAAGGTGGATGAATCCAATAAAAAAGACAGTATCACCTGGATGAAAGTTTATAAACTTACCAATGGTAAATCCTTTCCTGATACTGAAATATGTTACCTGCCACGACCATGTATGCATTGCGGTGGAAAGGGCGACCACGGACACTCTCCGTGTGTATCTGTATGCCCTGCAACTGCTACTGATTATGATCATACAACAGGTATTGTAAGCCAGATTTACACAAGATGTTTTGGTTGCAGATACTGCATGGCAGCCTGCCCTTACCATGCCAGGTATTTTAACTGGTGGGATCCTAAATGGCCGGTCGATATGGAAAAATACTTAAGCCCTGATGTTTCTCCCAGAATGAGAGGCGTTGTTGAAAAATGCAGTTTTTGCTTTCACAGATATCAGGAAGCAAAAGATAAAGCGTATTTTGAAGAAAGGGATGAGATACATGAGGAAGAATATCAGACAAGCTGCACCCAGGCATGCCCTGCAGGTGCAATTACATTTGGTGATCTGAATAATCCTTCCCATGCAATTACTCAACTGGTAAAACCTGACCCTCATCACTATGGGAAACCTCGAAACCCAAAGGCATTCCGTCTCCTTGAGAGATTAGAAACTAATCCTAAGGTCTATTATATTTCAGAAAAAGAATGGGTTAGAAAAGCTGGTGATAACTATCTCGATGGTGAGTGGGAAAAGGTTAAGAATCATCATGGATAATTCTTTCGAATTTAAATATTCAATACTTTATTAGGAGTTAATAATTATGGATTCCGTATTAATACCTGATGGTGCAAAACGCTGTTCTTTTCCTGTTTTTGCTATTGGAATTGCAGCTGTCGGCGCTGTCCTCCTCTGGGGCGTTGTAGCTATGGCCCTCTGTTGGATTAAGGGTCTCAACCAGACAAACATGAACGATTATTATGGTTTTGCCATCTGGATCTGGGCAGACCTTGCAGTAATCGCCATTGGAGGCGGTGCATTTTTTACAGGCCTTTTAAAATATATTTTTGGAATTGATGAACTGAAAAATATAATAAACTTTGCTGTAATTATTGGATTTATCTGTTATAGCTCAGCTTTATTAATTCTTGCCATTGATATTGGACAGCCCCTTAGAGTCTGGTTTATATTCTGGCATGCAAATGTTCATTCAATGCTTACAGAAGTAGCCTTTTGTCTATCATGCTACTTTGCAGTTTTAGTCATTGAATTTATACCAAATATTCTTGAAAATAAACAACTTATTAAAATACCATTTTTACGTCATGTAAATCATAATATGCATGGCATAATGGCAGTTTTTGCAGCAACAGGAGCTTTTCTTTCATTCTTCCATCAGGGATCCCTTGGTGGAGTTACAGGCGTTCTGTATGGTCGTCCTTTTGGCGTTAGAGAAGGATTGCTTGTATGGCCATGGACATTTTTCCTTTATACTTTTTCTGCTGCTGCCTATGGCCCTACTTTTACAATCCTCGTAACCAAGGCTGTAGAAAAGATTACTGGGAAAAAACTGGTTAAAGACAATGTCATTCAGCTGCTTGCAAAAATTGCCGGCTGGATGATAATGGTTTACATAACTGCAAAGATAATTGATACAATCTATTGGGCAACTGTTACAGCACCAAAGTTAGGGTTTACACTTATGGATTTTTATGGCCAAGGTGCCTATGGTATCTGGATTCTATTTGCTGAAATCGTCATAGGTGGTATTCTTCCCGGCCTTATTCTTATTTACAAACCAGGCAGAGAAAGCTCCAAATTATTGGTTCTTGCACTCCTACTTGCAGTCTTTGGCGTCTGTCTTAACAGATGGGTTATGGTATTGCAGGTTATGGCTGTCCCGGTAATGACTTTTGACCAATGGGCTCATTATTTCCCAAGCTGGCAGGAAATAGCAACTACTGTTCTTCCTGTAGCATATGGAATTATTCTTATTTCTCTTACTTATCGTTATCTCCCTGTTTTCCCTCAGGAACAAGAGTTGTATCCTGAAGCAATAGCGGCTGCAGAAGCTAAAGCAGAAGCCGAAGCTAAAGCACTGGAAGAAGCAGATAAAGATAAGGCTTAAGAATAACAAATTTATAATATATGGAGAGTTATTATGTTTCCTTTTAGTTTTGAATGGGCATGGGATGCAGGGCATCTAATATTTTTTGGTGGTTTCTGGTATGCCATATCAATACTCGGAATGGGCATGACTTTTGTTGTATTGAAATCACTCTATGACATGATCTGGGGTGAAGAGCCAGAAGAACATTGATTTAAATTTTTAATTAATATCAAAAAGCGTATTTTTAGACAGATTTAAATATCTATTCGAAAATGCGCTTTTTTTATCAGACCTGTGTAAAGTGAACCTATGAAAAAAGCGTTTATCATTACATTTTCCATAGTTCTTATCCTTTCCGGATTTTATTTCTTTTTTCTTACATATATTTCAAACCAAAACCTTTATTTTACAACACTTTTACTAAAAGAAGCAGGTCATATTGTTGGTCCTAATACAACAATTCTTTCTTCTATGCTTGCTTTCAAAGTTGTTCTTTTTGCATCATTCTTTATTACATTCACAGCAGGCTTAGTAATTGCATTTACAATAGCTATTATTGTATCAATCATTTTTATTACAAGGGATTCGTTTTTTAAAATTGTTAAAATGCTTTTACCCATTATAATTTCCGTTACATTAGTGGTCACAACCTTTTATATTTATGATAAAAAAAATGTCTTCTTAAAAATCCGTGACACTTTTCTCCTTTCAAATACTTTAGGAGAGACTATAAACAATTTTTATTATAGATATACATTGCATGCTGCTGAAACTTTACAGAGCCCTATTCGAAAACACACTAAACCATGCTGGATAGATCCTAAAATTAAGGAGAACTCAAAACTTAAAAAAATACTGTTCAAGTACGGCTGGCTTGCTACTAACAAAAAAATCAATAATGCTTTGATTATTAAAAAAAATTTTAAATCAGAATTTGACTTTATATATAATAACAAACTCTTGTTTAGAACAAGTATAGAAAAATTTATTGATACCCCTGAAAAATACCTTAGCTTATATTCTAAAAAAACTGATTCCCGGCAGTTTTTAAGACTGCTTAGTTCAATAGGGCTTATGCCTGGCATCCTTATTCTTATTTTTTTCTTTATCTATTCAATATTTTTTATTGCTTTCAGAAAATCCAGAAAAGCAAACTTAATAGCAAGCTGTATTACACCTCTTTTATTAATTAGTCTCTTTGTTTTTCTTACTCCGGAAATTCTAAAAAAACCAAATAAAGCTGACACTGAAAACATGCTTTTTTCCACAAAGCCAAGAGATCGAATCCAGGCATTAAGAATTATTTATATGGAGAACTATGACATTGAAAATCTACCGCATATTACTTCTGAACTGATAAAAGGAAAAGCCGTTGAAAAGTATTGGCTTGCAAATACTTTGGGTATGAAAAACAGCAAAGAGAATATAAAAACCCTTAAAATCCTTATAAAAGATGATTCCATGAATGTCCGATGTGCCGCCATAAATGCTTTATCAAAAATAGATTCTAGTAAAAATTCTTTAAAACTTTTCAAACAAATCATCAAAAACAGCAATTCAAATAAAAACCAGAATAACAACCAATGGTATGTACAATTTTATGCCTACAATGCTTATAAAAAATGGATAATCACAAACAATTCTTTTTGAGATTTACAACTTTACTGATTGCAACAACCCTTGTTCTGATTTCAGAGCTTCTGCTTTCAAAAATCTTAAATCTTTTTCTATTACCAATAACAACAATAATGATTGTCCGAACTGTTCAAATCTTTCTAATGGTCTTCATTTTAAAATCAAACCCAAACAATCTTAAACTCAGCGGACTTTCACTTCAAAACTTCTCCCAAGGTTATAAAACCGGTCTTATATGGTCAGCTACATTTGGAATAACAGTATTAACTCTTTATTTTTCTCTTAACTTTATAGGAATTAATACATTAAAATATTTATTAATCAAATTACCAAAAAATAATCTTGAAACCATACTTTTTTTTATTACCGCAGGCCTGATATCTCCCATAGCAGAAGAGCTGTTTTTCCGAGGCTTTATTTACACATATTTTCGAAAATACAATGCCTTCATAGCAATAATTATAAGCACAACATTCTTTGCCCTGCCCCATTTTCAATTAAATACTTTCCCTGTAATCCCAATTATCGGTGGAATTGTTTTTGCTCTTTCTTTTGAATATTCAAAAAGCCTTGCAGCTCCAATAATAATCCATATTTCTGGTAATTTAACCATTTTTTTACTGACTTTATTTATCACTGGCCCTCCCTTATAAAATATAAGAAAAGTGCCAAAAAAATGGTTTAATTTTATTATAGCCTGTTTTATGATATATACAGAAGATAATTATGAAAGAAAAACAGACTATTTTATCTGTTGCTTTCCCTTCCAAGTTAAGGGAATTGAGAAAAAGTTGAGGGTGATCCCAGAGGCAGCTTGCTAAAAAAAATGGAGCTGACCTGCAACGCATCTCAAAATATGAATAACTTATACATAGTTAGGTGAACTCATGAGTTTATTTACCGCTGTTATCCATAAAGAAGATAATCTTTATGTTGCCCAATGCCCTGAGGTCGGAACAGCCAGCCAGGGAGAAACCATAGAAAAGGCTGTACAAAATCTACAGGAAGCCACGGAGCTCTATTTAGAAGAGTTCCCAATGAAACAACAATACAGACCATTGATATGATGTGGTAGACAAAAAATGGACATTTCTATTTATTCGTAACAGCTCAATTTGGTTTTCTTCTGGAAAAGTTACATGTAAATGG
>JAIOSM010000129.1 GCA_021107575.1 Desulfobacteraceae bacterium
AAATATCACATATTAGCAATTATATTGTATATATGATTTGTAATTTAATGCGTCATAAATGTCAATTTTTTATTGAAACAGGTAGTAACGGTCTTGATAGGCGAGCTGAAGCTTCTGGCTGGTTGTCTTTCCATGATCATCAGGACAAAATGGATTGGATCACATATGCCTGAGTGGACCTCTGCCAAACAACCTGTGGGTTTGGCAAAAAGACAGAGTTGTTCTTTTTGATCCTTGTCATGGAGAGATAACCGATCAGGAGCGGAGGCCTGCCACATCAGTACTTTTAAACCTTAGCAGTAATGTTACTGCTTTCTTTATCTTTTACTGACCTTGGATGCTGAATTATCACAGGTAAATCTTTATGGAAAAGAAAATTTGTTGTTTTTATCAGTAGCCAGAATACTAACAATGGTAAAATAATAACCTGAATGAGAAAAATCCCAACATAAAAAGTTGTAAGCTTCACAAGGTTGCTGATGATATTTTGCATATTGCGTGTGATACTCATAAGGGCATTTTTGAATTCGATTGATTTTTCCATGAGTAATAAAGAACTGTTTTTGATTGTACCTAAAACACCATCAATTTCAGGCAACGCAAATGCTTTAATCTCATCAAGCCCTGTGGTAGATAGTGTAAGACCTTCTTCGGCTTCTGATATTTGCACTTCAAAAAAATGCGTGTGGAGAAAATCATTTGCAACAGATGAAACCGGCAGGCAAAGCCGTGCAATCATAACAATAAAAATAATTTTTATAATAGTTTTTTGAAAGAGTTTTATCTTTTTATTATTAAACCATATTAATAAGGACAGAATAAATAAAAGCACGGAAAGTGCCGCTGGTGCGAATGAGACACTTATTTCATATGCAAGCTTCTGAATTCCCAATGCAACAATTGCAGTTACAAGAACATCTGAAAGCCGCTCTGTCATATCATCAATTGGATCAAGAGCCTGCCCTATAGCCAATGATACCCCAACTCCGGCAGGTTCCAGCTGGAGGTTTGAATTTTGTATGACGGAAATTGAGGCATTTATAACTCTACATGTTGCATAAGCAAGGCCTGCCTTGCTTATTGATTCTTTGAAATATGTATTTGCTTTTTTATCAAGTAAAGGAATTTCCAATCCGGCAGAAAAAAGTAACGTGGTTGCCAGCATAATGCCAAGCAGGGACCAGTATATTTTTCTTATATTTGGTTTTGTCATTGGTTTTCTCCGCTGTCTCCTTTTATTATTTCTTCTGAATATGGAAATAATGCAGGGCTTCCACCTGTATGCCAGAACAGCACTATATCCTTTGTGGAAAGCTCGCCCTTCTCAATCATACTGATCAATCCTCCCATGGCACGGCCTGTATAAACAGGGTCAACAAGGATCCCTTCTGTTTCAGCCAGAAGCCTTATTGCCCTTCGCTCCAAATCACCGACAACGCCATAACCATCACCCAGATATTCATTGTTTACAATAATATCTTCCAATGTATACTTTATATCTATCTTAAGTTTTTCAGCAGTTGAATTTGCAAGGCTCAGAATATGTTCATCAAAAGGGATATCACCTGCCTCTCCTTTGTCTATACCGATTCCCATGACTTTAAAATCATTTTTAGCAAAAATAGATTTCCCAATAATCATGCCGGCATGGGTGCCTCCTGAACTTGTGGGGAAAATAATATGTGATATTTGGATATCTAACAAGTCGAGCTGCATTTGAAGTTCTTTTATTGCTTCAATAAATCCTAATGCTCCAATTTCATTGGAACCTCCATAGGGAATAACATATGGTTTATATCCCTCTTGGGTAAGTTTAGTTACAATATCAGATATTGTCTCGCCTTTTCGAAATGCGCCTGTCCAATGAATTTCAGCTCCCAGGAGATCATCCAGAAGAAGATTACCGGCAAGTGTGTCAGGGGCTTTCCCTCCAAGGGCCAAATGGCAGTCAAGTCCATATTTAGCAGCAGCGGCGGCTGTTTGGCAACAATGATTTGACTGGGCAGCTCCGGCAGTGATTATTGTATCACACCCTTGTTTAAGTGCATCTGCGATTAAAAATTCTAATTTTCGAGTTTTATTACCACCAAGAGCAAGACCTGTCAGGTCATCTCTTTTTATCAATATGCGTGGACCTTTAAGATATTGAGCAAAATGATTGAGTTCTGCCAGAGGAGTTGGGAAAAGCCCCAATGACTTTCTTGGTAATTGGTTGAATTTTATTGTCATTATTGAATCTCCTGTTTTATCCAATTTATTTTGTATGCAGCTGGTTGTCAATATGCTTTTTAATTGTTCTCCTGTCTAATCCTGTTTTTCTGGCAACTTTTTCATATGTCCCATAGTGTTCATAAAGTATAGTGCAATAACCTGAAATCAGAGAAGGAATATCAATATTTTTGTTTTTAATATCTGCTATAAGTTGTTCTGTAAGATTGGCAGGTGGTTTTAAATCCAATGCTTCACCCTGATAACTGCGCTTTAACAGGACACTTCTTACACATTGTTCAAGTTCTCTTACATTCCCGGGCCACGTATAATCCTCTCCCAGGTCTTTATTGATAACCCTTTTAACCCTGTCTATAAGGTTCTGAGATTTAGTGCCTGTCATGCGGTCTACAGTGAATGCAAGCAGTGTATCAAGTTCTGCAGGAGCTTCTTTGATTCTTTCACTTAAAGGAGGCACTTCAATAATGTCTGAACATAATCGATAGTAAAAGTCATCCCTTAACACCTTACCGGAAAGAATATCTTTTACGGATTTGTTGGTTGCAGCAATAACTCTTCCCTGAAATCTGCATTTTACATGGCTCCCAACAGGTGTGAAGATTCTTTCCTGTAATACCTGCAAAAGCTTTATTTGCACATGATTTGGGATCTCGCCAATTTCATCTAAAAATATTGAACCATGGGGACTGCATCTGTCAAAAACACCTTGATAATTATCCACAGCGCCGGTAAAAGCGCCTTTTTTATGCCCGAAAAGCTCTGACTCCAGCAATGCTTCCGGAAACTGTGAAAGGTTGAGGGAGTTAAAGGCATGCATGAAACTTTCTTCAAAACGCTGTGTTTTGACGTTATAAGGAATAAATCCGCTTCTACCTATTGCCATGGCAGCAGTGCCTTTACCAGTCCCGGTCTCTCCAAGAAGCAGGGTGGAAAAATCTTCCATCTTGTTCCACATAAAATTATCATAAAGATTAATGTCATCAGTGAAAATATTATTCCAGAGGTGATTTTTAAATTTAATCATGCAGGAGCTTGTCCCGACAAGAGCGGTTGAGATAAAATAGAAAGCTCGTCTTAATTGGTATGTTAACCCAAGGTAGTGAATTGCACGTTTTGCAGAAAACCCTCTTTTTTGAAGTAATGAAATAGTTACATTACCAAATGAAACTTCAACAGGTTTGTCTTCTGCGTTTATTTGATCAAGGATCAGCTGATCAAAATCGTCTCTGAATTTATGAAAAATATCAAAAAGAAAGACAATCTTCATAATTGTCTGATCTCTTCCCAAAAAAGAATTAATATTTGCTCTGCCCTGTATCTCAAGTTGTTTTATTCTTGAATCTATCTCCTGTATGCATTTGTCAATACTTTCTCTCCGTGTGGCTGAAGGGAAAAGGCCTGCAATCTTTAAATCAAGTTTTTCTCTGAGCGTGCTGAACGGACTTGCAAATGCTGCATGATAAACAGTTTTAAAAAATCTTCTTTCTTCCTGGTTGAGTTTCTTTTGTTTCAATGCCTTTTCCCTTTTATGTTTTTTATACTTTTTATGTTCATTTTTTGTATATCCATGAGCATAATATGTATATTATATTTGTAATAACACAGGTTGCCTGATAATACAAAGTAAAAAAATATTGTAAATTAAGGAGCTTATGTAATTTAAAACCTTTGGCATGGTTATTGATAATGAATTAGGAGATAAGCGATGAGCTGCCTGCAAAAGCAGACCATTTAATAAGCTGATAAATGATTTAATAATATATGGAGAGAATGAATGATAACAAGAATAATTAATTCAAGATTACCTTTAATGGTATTAAATCCTATAAAAGTATTTGACCTGAATTATTTTAACGCAATAAACGATTCCGGCGCACTGGGTGTCTTTGACACAGAGTTTTTAGAAAAAGATTTAATACTGGAGAGAGTTGAAAAACTTTCAAGGGAGAATCTGCTTTTTGGTGTAAGGCTTGCGGGGCAGGATCAGAGTCTTATAGATGGGATCAAAAAACTGAATGCTCACAATCTTGACCTTATTATTGCTCCTTTGGGGAAAGATGATACTCCGGCTGATTTTTCTTGTTTTTCAGACACAAAAATTGCCCTTGAAATACGAGATATTGATATTGTTGAAAAAATAAAAATTATAATGCCCCATGCCTTGATTTTAAAAGGTAATGAAGCTTCCGGCAGGGTTTCAAAGTATTCTTCATTTATTCTCATGCAATGGTATCTTAAAAATTCTGATTTTCCAATCTTTGTTCAGGGTGGAGTCGGGATGTACACTGGTGCAGGAATGTTTGCAGCAGGAGTTTCAGGTGTTGTTTTTGACAGCCAGGTATGGCTTTCAGATGAAGCGCCAATTTCTGAAAATTTAAAAAGCCTTGTTTTATCTCTGGATGAAAATGACTCTACTCAAATTAAAACAGATAGTAACAATATATATAGAGTTTTTGCAAAATTAGGCACTAAGATTGTAAAAGACTTAAAACAGGAAGCTGTGGGTCTTGTTGATCAATCAGGCCGTGAGACAAAACTTTTTGACAATATTAAAGATAATATTGCTTCTCTTGATGACAGTGAAGCTCAATTTATTCAGTCTTTATTCTATCTTGGTCAGGATGGTGTATTTGCCAGATATTTTGCAAAAAACAGAAGGTCTTTAAAAGAGATGATTTCAACTTTTTTTAAAGGTATAGGAACAAACTTAAGTTATGTTGATGAACATGATCCTTTAAAAGCAGATTCAGACCTTGCAAAAGAGCATGGGACAAAATACCCGATTATCCAGGGTCCCATGGCAAATATAAGTGACAATTCTAAATTTGCTTCAAAGATTTTTAAAGCAGGAGCCTTACCTTTTCTTGCTGTGGGAAGTCTGCCTTCTGATCTTGCAGATAATATGCTCAAAGATGGTGCTGAAAATCTTTCCAGATTTGGTGCGGGTCTTGTGGGAATTGAGGCATTTAATCCTGATGTTGACAGTCATATACAAATGGTAAAAGATTATAAGGTTCCTTTTGCTCTATTTGCTGGTGGAATCCCTTCCCAGATTATTGACCTTGAAGATGCCGGTACAAAAACCTATCTCCATGCACCATCTGTTCCCATGCTTAAAAATGGAATAAAAAGCGGATGCACAAGATTTATATTTGAAGGCGGTGAAGCAGGAGGACATGTGGGCGCACTTTCAAGCCTTGTGCTTTGGGAAATTGCAGCTTTTCATGTTATAGAAGAAGAGGAGTATGACCTTTCAACTCTTTCTTTAATTTTTGCCGGTGGAATATCAACATGTTACGCAGCTTTTTTCATTTCAGGTTTTTCTTCATTTCTTGCAGCAAAAGGTGCAAAAATAGGTATCCAGGTAGGGACAGCATACCTTTTTACACAAGAAATTCTTGAAACAAAGAGTCTTAAAAGCCAATATCAGCAAATCATATCTGAAGCAGATGAAACAATTGTTGTGGGTGAAACAGTAGGGCTTTTATCAAGAACAGTACCCACAGGGTTTGCAAAAATGATGCTTAAAACTGAGCAGGACATGATAAAGAGTAACGAGAGTCTGGAAAATAGAAAACGTATTTTTGAGAAAAAGAACATTGGTTCTCTTTTAATCGGGGCAAAGGGGTTTTTACCTGATTTTAAGAATCCCGGAGAGGAAAATTATATATATTTTGAGGCTGAAGAACATAAGGAAAAAGGAAACTTTCTTGTGGGAGACAGCCTTGCGTTCTTTAATGGGCAACTTACCATTCCTGACATTCACTCAAGATATGTGGAAAACAGAGCGACTCTTTTCCAGAACCTGAACAGGCTTGAGGTTATTACTTCTGAAAAAAATAAAATTAATGATGAGATAGCTGTAATAGGCATGGCATGTACTCTTCCCGATGCTGATTCTCCGGAAAAACTATGGAAAAATATTCTTGGAAAAAAATATTCCATATCTGAAATACCTGAATCACGGGTTAACCGTGAGCTTTATTATGATGCTGATAAAAAAGCAACAGACAAATCATATACTCTTCTTGCAGGTGCAATTAATGATTATCAATTTGACGGTGACAGATTTGGATATGATGGAGACAAGGCTGTAAGGCTTTCAAAAAGTCAGCAAATGGTACTTGATACAGCATACAAAGCTGTAAAAAATGCAGGGTATCTTGGTGATGATGACAAAATTATATGTAATGATCCTTCAAGAACAGCTGTGATTATTGCAACATGCCTGGGCAATGAGCTAGGAAATGATCTTTTATTTAAATATTATTTCCCTGAAGTTTTATCCTGGGTTAAAGAAACAGACGAGTATCAAAATTTAACCAAAAAAGAAAAAGATGAATTAAGGGATGTGCTGCAAAAAGGCTTTGAAGGAAACAATCCGGGTTACGATCCTGTGCATGGGCTGCTTCTGAATATTGAAGCGTCAAGGATTGCAAAACATCTTGGGATAAGAGGGCTGAATTATGTAATTGATGCTGCATGTGCTTCCTCTTTTGCTGCAATTGATGCAGCTACAGGAGAACTTCTTTCAGGAGAGCATGATCAGGTTATTGTTGGTGGAGTAAATACTCATCTTTCTCCTGAAAGCTTTATCGGATTTTCTAAAATGGGGACTTTGTCTGCAAAGGGTTCTTTCCCTTTTGATGAAAAAGCTGACGGATTTATTCTTGGTGAAGGCTCTGTTATATTCATGTTAAAGAGAATGAAAGATGCAGTCAGAGATAAGGATAATATCATTGGAGTGATAAATGCGATTGGGGCAAGTTCCGATGGAAAAGGCAAGGCTATTGCTGCACCAAATCCTCTAGGACAGAAGCTTTGTATAGATCGTTGTTATGAAAAAACACTTCAGGATATTAAGCCTCAGGATATCGGTTTTATCGAAGCCCATGGAACTGCAACTATTGTAGGTGATGAAGTTGAGATTGCAACTTTAAAAGAAAAATATGCAGGCTCCAGCGCCGGGATAAGCTCTATAAAATCACAAATCGGCCACCTTCTGGGTGGTTCAGGAGCTGCAGGATTTATAAAAGCCCTGCTTGCAATTAATCATGGAATTCTTCCACCTAATTGTCAATTTGAGAACCAGTCGAAAAACTGCGATTTAAAGGACTCATCATTATTTATAATAAAAGATCAACAAAAGTGGGAAACCAATAACAGGCCAAAAAGAGCAAGCGTAAGCGCTTATGGCTTTGGTGGAATTAACTATCATGCAATTCTCCAGGAGTTTAGAGATGATTATCAATTAATAAAGAGAGATATTTTTACCAATACAGAATATGATTTTAATGATGACAGAATTGTTGTTGCAGGTTTGGGAACCTTGCTTGGCGATGCAGATAACAAGCATGAATTCTGGGAACAGCTTCAATCAGGTGAAACTGTGTTAAGTCCAATCCCTGAGAGAGTATTTAATAATAAAGCGTATTTTGAAGAAGATAAAAAATCATTTTATTGGCTTCCGGAAGTAAAGGCCGGAATAGCAAGAGACTTTAAATTTGATAATATAAAATATAAAATGCCTCCCACTGTGGTGAGATCAGTGGAGCGTGGGCAGCTTTTCGGGCTGACAGCTGCTGATGAAGCAGTTAACACATCAGGACTTGCTAAATGTCTTGAAAAGGGGAATAGAGCAGGCGTTATTTTAGGGACAATAGCAGGAGAAAGACAGAGTAAAAATATTTTAAGGGTACGACGACATTTTATTGCTCAATTGCTGAATAACTCTTCATCAATAATCCCTGAAAAAGCAAGAAAAGCCATGGCAGCTCATGTTGTTTCTGTTATTGAGGAAAAAATTCCTGAAAACAATGGCGATACTATTCCAGGACTTCTTTCAAACATTATATCGGGCAGGATTGCCAACTATTTTGGATTTAATGGAGCCAATTATGTTGTTGATGCTTCTTGTGCATCAGGGTCTGTAGCAATGCGGAATGCTAAACGTGAAATTTTATTTAAAGACCTTGATTTTGCACTTACAGGTGGTGTTGATACAAACCTTTATCCAGCTGCATTAATGGCGTTTAAACGCATGGGACTCCTTTCTGAAGGGAATTGTACTCCTTTTGATTCCAGAGCAGATGGATATGTCATGGGTGAAGGCGCAGTCATGCATGTTCTTACGACTTATAAAAAGGCAAAAGAAGCAGACATGAAAATATATGGAGAATTGAATGAATTCTCGATAAAATCAAGCGTTCCTGATCATCTTCTTT
>JAIOSM010000162.1 GCA_021107575.1 Desulfobacteraceae bacterium
AATTTCATAAATTATATTCAAATATTAACAAAGTAGTGAGTAAATCAATAATTGATATTATTATTCATTTTGCATCAATTCTCCCAAAATCATTTCGCTCTTCAACTTTTGAGAACCACTACTTCCCCAACGTTATAATGATGAATCATTTGTTTAATTTTTCCATTAAAAATAAGGTTAAAAAATTTATCTATATATCTAGTTTTGGCTCAATGAAGCAATCAACTGATTTTGTTATCAATGATTTTTACACAATGTCTAAGATTACAGGCGAATATTTTTGTTCGGTAATGGAAAACCATGGAATTCAAACAGCGTCTTTAAGGTTATCTTCACCTTACGGTGAGTTTTCAACCACTAATAATGTTTTAAACTTATTTATTAAGAAAGCTCTTAAAAACAAAGATATTACAGTTTATGGCTCAGGCAGTAGAGAACAAAATTTTATCTATGCAAAGGATATAGTCCAGGCTATTGAATTATGCGTGGAGAAAAAAATTAGTGGTGTCTATAGTATTGTATCTGAAAATAATATAGCCATGCTAAATTTAGCAAACATAATAATCGAAATAACTAAAAGTAAATCAAAAGTTCTTGTTAATGTACAACCAGATCCGCAAGAGGGATATAAACCAATTTATGATTATAAACGAGCTCACAAGGAATTGAATTTTAAGCCAAAATTTAATATCAATCAAGGATTATTCAATTACATCAATTGGTTGCAGTTAAAATGAAAATTGCTGTTATATCTGATATTCATTCCAACAAGTTTTATTTAGAAGCAGTATTACTACAAATTGAAAAACTTTGTGCAGATGATATCTATTGTTTGGGAGATTTAATCGGATATTTAGATGAACCAAATCATGTCATTGATTTAATGAAAGAAAATAATGTTCATTGTGTGAAAGGTAATCATGAAAAATACTTACTTGGAGAGATGACTTATAATAATGATCGAGAAGGCATTTATAGAATTCAAGAGCAGAAGAAACTTCTAAGTTCAAAAAATTTTAAGTATATTGAGCAACTACCTGATTGTTTTGAAAAAAATATTGAGGGTTATAATTTTTTTTTTTCTCATTCTTTACCTGGTGACACAAGTTCATATATTCGTTCTGTTGTTGATTTAGATTCCTTTGATTTAAAAAAATACAAATATTTTTGCTTTGGGCATACTCATATCCCACTAATCACATATCATTATGGTACTTGCGTAATTAATCCGGGTTCAGTAGGTCAGCCAAGAGATTATACCCAAAAACCTTCTTTTGCTATTATTAATACAGGAACTATTGAGTGTACTTTATATAAAGTCGATTTAAAAATTCAGGATTATGTAAATCGTTTAAAAAATATGGGATATTCAGAATCGGTAACCAGGCTTCTGGAAAGGACACCATAATGAAAAGAATAAGCGTGTTAGTCACTGGAGTTGGTGGAGGCGGTGTCGGTCAGCAAATAATTAAATCACTAAAGCTTTCAAAAAGTAATTATGAAATTATAGGAACTGATATTTTTCCAATAAGTAAAGGTCTGATGGAAGTTGATTATCCTTACACGGTTCCAAGAGCTACTGAAAAAAACTATATAGATTGCCTTACTGCCATAATAAAAAAACATCAGGTTAAAGTACTTTTCCCGGGGTCAGAACCTGAACTAAAAGTGATCAGTGAACAAAGAGAAAAAATTTCTTCAATGGGAATTTATTTGCCTATTAATCCTAACCATGTAATTAAAATTTGTTTAAACAAATTTGATACTAACAAATTTTTAAAAAATAATGGTTTCTATTATCCAAAAACATTTAGAATTTCATCAATAGATTGTTTGAAAAAAGTTGATTTTTATCCAGCAATAATTAAGCAGAATACCGGGAGTAGCGGTTCTATCAATGTTTTTATCGTTCAAAATATTAGTGAATTAATTTCACTTTCCAAATATCTATTTTTAACCAGCTCTTCACCATTCATTGCACAAGAATATGTTGGTAATGCTAATGACGAATATACAGTTGGAGTGTTAATTTCTAATGATGGTGAAATTATAAATTCAATTGCCGTAAAAAGAATGATTTTATCAGGTTTAGGCAATAAAACTCTAATCAAGAATAACACAACAAACACTAAATTAGGTGACTATTTAGCAATTAGTACAGGAATAACCCAAGGCGAAATTGGAAAATTCCCTGAAGTAACTAAACAATGCGAAAAAATTGCAATCAAAATGGGGTGCCGTTCGACAGTCAATATACAATGCAGACTTGTTGAAAACAAAATTTTTGTTTTTGAAATAAATCCACGATTTTCTGGTACAACTTCATTTAGAGCAATGGTAGGTTATAACGAACCAGATATTTTAATCAAAAAATATGTTTTAAATGAAAATGTTGAAAATTATTTCGAATATCAAGCAGGAACTATTATGCGGGGATTTGAAGAAAAAAAAATCCGCAGCGAATATATTAAAGACTCAAAAGATTTAATCCAAACCACCTGAGTTTTAACTTAGCTATACCAATCTTTTAGTATTGTTGGTTACCAAAATACAAATATCAAAAAAGGATGTGATATCAAAAGTTGTAAAAAAAAATCATTGTGGGAAGTAGGCGATTTACCTTTTTTTGTTAAACACTTAAAGGAACCCCATAATTTAGAATCTTTCCCAAATTTTCTTACATTCAGCCTGGTTTTAGATCCCTCTTCAGGAACTTTGATGCAAAGCCCAGATAACGTTGTTATCCAGGCTTTGAAAAAAGCATATTTACATGGATCTGAAATTTCGGGAATAATGGATAATTTCGGAATAGGTAAAAAATATGCAGATGATTTTATTATTTTTATCAAAAAATCTTTAAAAAGAAAAGACTTTAATGGAGTAAAAGTTTTAGAAATAGGTTGCGGGTACGGTTATTTATTAAATAGATTAAAATCTTATGGGGCAATTGTCCAAGGAGTCGAGCCTGGAAATCATAGTCTCATTGGTTCGAAAAAATTTAATATTCCGATCATTAACGATTTTTTCCCTACAAATGAATTAAATGGAGCTTTTGATTTAATATTACTTTATGACCTTTTAGAGCATATTGCAGACCCTGTATTATTTTTAAAAGAGTTAAGAAATAATTTAGCTGAAAATGGCAGCATTCTGTTATGCGTTGAGGATGAAGAACCGTATATTAACTACGGTGATATATCATTTTTATTTCATGAACACTTTAGCTACTTTATAAAAGAAACATTACAAAACACTCTCAATTTAAGTGGTTATAATGATGTAAATATCATTAAATCAGAATTTAGTAGTTTACTATATGCATCTGTTAGAGTCGGACAAGAGAGTGAAAACTTAAATGAAATAGATATAAAAAAATATGAAAAATTTGCAAAGCAGTTTAAAAATTACGCTATTAATGTAAATACGCAAATAAAAAATTATATATATGACGCTATCAATAAATCCGAAACTATTGGAATATTTGTTCCCGGAAGAATTATAAATGTATTATCTATTGTAGATTGTCCACTAAATAATTTAAGGTTTTTTGATGATAATCCAATTCTTCATGGAACTTACTTTCCTGGATTTAATATACCCATTGAATCAAGGGAATCATTGATAAATAAACCAGTTGACAGATTAATAATAATGTCTGCTTCATTTGGAAAAAAAATTGCAGAAGAGTTAACTCCATTGTTACCTAAAAAAACTGAAACTTGTACTTGGAGTGATATTTTTGAGAATGAGTTTATCAGTTTAAATAAATGTTAAATTTAATCAAAGATATAATGTAATAAGAGTAGTGATCATTACAAGCCTTCAAATTAATAATTTGCACTTATACAATTTGGTAAAAATAAATAAGTACTTCAACTATCGATATTAATAAAGTTTACAATTGGTGACCGAAAACAATGTATGATAAAAAAATTATAATCATCGATTATCAGTTAGGCAATATTGGGTCTATCATTAATATGATAAAAAAAATTGGGTATAGGGCTATATTATCTAAAGATCCTGATGATATTTTAAAAGCGGATAAACTATTACTACCTGGAGTAGGAGCATTTGATA